>NZ_FR886696.1:0-8589 GCF_000436615.1 Blautia sp. CAG:237 | reverse complement strand
GGCGGTTGATTTTGAAAAAACAGTATGCTAAAATAAGCACAGTTATTATGTAAGTTAGAAGATTTTAACATATTCCTTTCAGGAAATGGGAATATGGTCACAGAAGGGAGTTTTTTTGGCAGAATGAAGAATAAATATCTGACAAAGTATTTATGCATCTCGATGATTTCAGCAATGGTTTTGTCCAGCCCGATGTCTATTCTGGCTGCGGATGAAGGAATAGAGGCTTTAAGCGATTTTGGAGACGGCAGTGATCTGAGTGATGGTTCCGGGGAGGAGACACCGGCACCAGAACCAACAACAGCGCCAGATCCGGAACCAACAGTCGCACCGGAACCAACAACGGCACCAGAGCCAACGACAGCACCGGAACCGACAACAGCGCCAGAACCAACGACGGCACCGGAACCGACAACAGCACCGGATCCAACAGCAACTGTGACACCGGTTCCAACTACAGCGCCTACGTCAACACCAACGCCGACTCCGACAACAGATAATTCAGCAGTGACTGCGCTGATCAGTCAGATCAATGCCCTGGCAGGGGAGACACTTACTTTGAATCATGCATCCAGAGTAGAGGCACTTCGGACAGCTTACAATAATCTGTCAGATGAACAGAAAGCAATGGTTACCAACTATCAGACTCTGGTAAAACTTGAGGCAAAGATTGCAGAACTTAAGAAGAAACAGAACAGCAGCAACAGCAATACTACTGATATTTCAGATGGAACGAAAGCGACAGATGTGACAGGTAAGACCGGTACACCGGTTTATTATGTGTCAAACCTTCATGCAGGAAAGGACTTTTATCTGGACAGCCTGAAGGAGAATTATCAGCTCAGCTTTTCTGATGATTTTTCATCTGTAATGGACGAAATTGAGAAAGAATATAAAGAAAAGAACAAACTGACAGATGCCAGTGACAGCAGAACGGATGGAATGACTACATCTGCGGATTCTCTGCTCGTGCGAAACTGGCAGGATATTCTGGCGATTTATGTGTATGAGCAGAGCCAGAAAGGTACCAAGGAATTTAAACTGGATTCTTCCAGCAAGGATGAGCTTGCTGAGATTTTTGCAAAGATGAATCCGGTAGTTCGTGACAAAGAAAATATCACCCATGTTTCCTATGGAAACTATCATATTAATACGTACATCAAGCAGAATAATATTGCACAGGACAAGAGAACTGTTCTCAAGAAATACACAGAAACAGACTGTAAGCTCCTTTGTGCGATCGTTACAGATGCCAAGGGATTTGTACGTCAGAGTGTTGGAGATGATGTTTCGGAAGAACGTGTCAATGTCATTACAGCGGCATATTCTCTGGTAGGTGAGGTCGGCTATTTCTGGGGCGGCAAGTCTACTACGATCGGCAAGGATCCGAGCTGGGGAAATGCAGAGAAGGTTTCAGCAGCCGGAAGCCCGAGCACAGGAACGACCAGAGCCTATGGTCTGGATTGCAGTGGCTTTGTTACCTGGGCAGTCATCAATGGATATGACAGCACAGATATGGAAGGCAGTGTTGGAGATGGAACTTCTGATCAGTGGGAAAAGGCAGATGTAGTCAGCGAGCAGGATGCGCAGCCTGGCGACCTGGTGTTCCAGAATGGTCCGGAATCAGGAAGCAATAATCATGTGGGTATCATCTGTGGTAAGACAGATGCGGGCGACTGGATCGCAGTACATTGTTCTTCCAGCAAGAACGGGGTTACAGTAGGAGAGGCATACGGTGCAAGTTTCCGTTACATCCGTCAGCCATCTTTCTATCCGACACAGGAAGAACTTGCCCAGATGGTAAGTGATGGAACGACTGCAAGTAATGCAGAGGCACTGGATACTGCCGCAGATGTAACAGAAACATCGGATGGTGATTTCACAGCCAATACAGAAACAAAAGCAGACACTAAGAAAGCAGAAGAATCCAGCGAAGATACATCAGGAATTGATATCAGTTTTGAGGATGATGTGGAAGCAGGAACAGAGGATGCCGGGCTTTCTGACGGAATCACTTCAGGAAGTACAACAGTAGAAGTGACAGGTACACTTAAAGAAATTCTCGAAAAGGGAATGACAGTTTCTTCCGGCAGTGCCGCAATTTATCCACAGCAGCCGGATAACAGTGATATTCAAGTGGAATTCGAAGATTAATACCTGAGAAAAGCCCGTGAAGATCGGTATATGATTTTCGCGGGTTTTTTGACATCGGGATTTGTCGGTTGTTCGTGAATATCCGTAATACAGACCCTTTTTTCGGTATGCTATAATAAAAAGAAACTATCAGGAAGACAGAGGAGTGGGAAATGAGAAAGCACAGGTTGCCTCAGAAAGTATGCCTGTTTGTGATTTTGCTTGCCGTTCTGGGATGGGGACTGAATACACGGATCCACAGATCTGGAGAGACAGGCAGTGATACAGAACAACAGTCTGTGATCATGGATGTGGCGAGGGGGATTTTTGACAGAGAACCTTCAGAGGTACAGGATTTACGAGAACAAAGTATAGCAGAGACGGACGAGGGTGGATATCAGGAGTATTATTTTAATCTTCTCGGGGATGATGAAAGAAGAATCTACCGGGAAATGTTAGATGGAATTGAGAAAAGAGAGAATAATTTTTATCTGACAACTTCAGAAGAAACGAAGATCAACAAGGTTTATCATGCACTTCTTAAGGACCATCCGGAATTGTTCTGGGTACATAACCGGCAGGAAGTATATACAACTTCCTATCAGGGGAAAGATTACTGTGAATTTGCCCCGGGCTATACTTACACAGATCAGGAAGTCGAAGAAATTCAGCAGGCAATGCAGAATGCCTGTCAGGAAGTTCGAAGTCTGATTCCAGAAGGAGCAGATACTTACGAGAAAGTCAGGACAGTTTACGCTTATCTTATTGAACATGCAGAATATGCATCTTCTGAGGATGATCAGAATATTGCGGGGATTTTCTGGAAAGGGCAGGCAGTCTGCGCCGGTTATGCAAGGGCTGTACAATACCTCCTGGAACAGCTTGATATCCCCTGCATTTATGTCGAAGGGGATACCAGGGACAGTGATGAGGGACATGCATGGGATATTGTTCAGATAGAAGGGCAGTATTATTATGTGGATGCAACCAATGGAGATCAGCCGCAGTTTCTGGAGGGAGATGCTGTTCAGTTCGCAGAACACAAAACAATTATTTATGACTATCTCTGTCCGTTTCCTCAGGAGTATGAGCTGGTTTATACAGCTTCGGATGAATTTCCTGTACCGGAATGTACGGCAACAGATAAGAATTTCTATATGTTAAATGGAGCATGCTTTGACAGTTACGATTACCAGTCGCTATATGAATTTTGCTGTATGCGTCTGGATAACGGGGCTGCGGTAGTTCGTTTTAAGTTCAGAAATCAGGAAGATTTTGACGAAGTTTATCGGCAGTGGATTCAGAGCGACGGAGATGAATATATTCAGGATGTGGCACGATATTATATGGGACTGTATGGGCTTAGTACAGTAGAGTATCATTATGGAGTTCTGGATAATCTCAAAACAATGTATTTTATGTTTTAGGAGGAGCGTTATGACAGGAATTTTACAACAGATAATGAGTACCATGGAGCAGACCAGGTCCGTTTCGGTTCTGGACAGCGTTTCTATGATCGGATTTGCAGCCCTTCTTGTTCTTGGTGTGATCAATTGCGTATTGGGATACCGGCTGCTCCGCTTCTGGATGATGCTGTTTGGCTTCCTGATCGGAGGCGGTATCGGACTTGGCGTGGCATATACCATGGGAATCCAGGAAAAATATATGTACGCAGTGATCATGATCGGTGTGGGCATTCTGCTCGCAGTGATCGCTTTTCTGAGCTACAAGGTCGGAATTTTTATTATCGGTGCAGGCATCGGACTGGGACTTGGAATCTATGTTTTCCATCCGACAACTTCTCTGGTATTTTTCTTCTGCCTGCTGCTTGGCGTGGGACTTGGCGTGCTTGCCATGAAGTGGGCGGGGATTGTCCTGATCGTTGGAACCAGCCTGCTGGGCGGCGCCATGGCAGGTTTTTCCTTGGCGAAACTTGGAGGACTTGCAGATATTCCGTATGGACTTGGCTTGAGCGTGGGTTGTGCCCTTCTTGGTATGCTGATCCAGTTTGCGACAAACCGCCGTGTTGTGATCGAAGAAGAGGAATATGACCCGCAGGAATACGAAAAAGCTCGCAGAAGCTCAGACTATGTGGATACAGACGATTATCTTCCACGCAGAAAGAGAGAAAGAGCAACGGGTGAGGAACAGAAATCCCAGAGGAATCGTAAACGCCGTGAAGAGCATTCCAAAGAACATAATTCTGTTCAGCAGAAACAGGTAGTTGATGTTCCGCTTGAGAAAAAAACACGTAAGCGCAGGCTCGATGATCCGGCACCGGAACGGGAGGAGACAGTTGTATACCGTCCAAAGAGAACCAGCGCATCTGCAGGAACAGGGCGCAGTGGCAGCGGTAATGTGAATGACAGAAATGTAAATAATAGAAATATAAATAACCGAAATGTCAGACGGAATACTTATGAGGATGATTATTACGATGATTACTATGATGACGAGCCGATCGATGAGGAGGATCTTGACGAGCAGATCATTCAGGAAATGATGGATGAGGATGACCGCGAAGGCGAAGAGATCTGGAACCGGATCTCCGGAAAGAATTCAAGAAATACAAAGAATACAAAACGAAACAGAAATGCCAGATAAGAGGCAGGAAAGAAGGACACAATGGCAAAGGAAGCAAAGACAAATGCAATGAGAATGTTGGACCGCCAGAAGGTGAAGTATGAGGCGTTCCCTTATGAATGTGATGAATTTATAGATGGACTCCACAGTGCAGACCTGATCGGTGCACCATACGAACAGTCCTTTAAGACACTGGTCATGGAGGGCAAAAGCGGCGGCTATTATGTGTTCGTAGTTCCGATCGAGAAAGAAGTAGACCGCAAGGCAGCAGCCAAAGCAGTCGGCGAGAAAGCAGTAGACATGATCCATGTCAAGGATATCCTCAAGATTACGGGATATGTCAGGGGTGGCTGCAGTCCGCTCGGAATGAAGAAAGCATATCCGACAGTTTATGATGCATCCGCGGGAAACTTTGATGAGATCTATGTGAGCGGCGGAAGGATCGGACTGACACTCAAGGTTCCGCTTGAACCACTTCTCAAGGTGACCAATGGGAAGCTTGCTGATATCACCATGAAATGATAAATATATAAAAATCCCCCGTTCCATGAGAAGTGTCTCGGGAACAGGGGATTTCTTGTATATGGAATAAATCAGATGCAAAGATTTAGTTATCCGCAGCGTCCTCTTCATTAACCTGGAAGACATGGCGTTTCTTGGCCATTTCGTCGCTTGCCAGATATTCGTCATAAGTTGTGATCTTGTCGATCAGCTTGCCGTCCGGAAGGATTTCCATGATACGGTTTGCAGTTGTCTGTACAAACTGATGATCGTGTGAGGTGAAAAGGATGACACCCGGGAATTTGATCAGTCCGTTGTTCAGGGCAGTGATGCTTTCCATGTCAAGGTGGTTGGTAGGCTCATCAAGGATCAGGATGTTCGCACCGGAGATCATCATCTTGGATAACAGGCAGCGGACTTTCTCACCACCGGAGAGTACACGGACTTTCTTGACACCGTCTTCGCCCGGGAAGAGCATTCTTCCGAGGAAGCCACGTACATAAGTAGCATCCTTGATCTCAGAGTACTGGGTCAGCCAGTCTGTAATGGTAAGGTCATTGTCGAATTCCTGTGTATTGTCCTTCGGGAAGTAAGCCTGGGAAGTAGTAACGCCCCATTTGTAGGTTCCTTCATCCGGCTCCAGCTCTCCTGTAAGGATACGGAAGAATGTTGTGATCGCCTGCTCATTGGCACCGACGAAAGCAACCTTGTCGTCATGACCGAGAGTGAAGCTGATGTTGTCAAGAACTTTCACACCATCGATGGTCTTGGAAAGGTTCTCGACCATAAGTACTTCGTTTCCGATCTCGCGGTTCGGACGGAAGTCGATGTAAGGATATTTACGGCTGGACGGACGCATGTCGTCAAGCTGGATCTTCTCCAGGGCACGCTTACGGGAAGTAGCCTGTTTGGACTTGGAAGCGTTGGCACTGAATCGGGAAATGAATTCCTGGAGTTCTTTGATTTTTTCTTCCTTTTTCTTGTTGGCTTCTTTCATCTGTTTGATGAGGAGCTGGCTGGATTCGAACCAGAAGTCGTAGTTTCCGGCATATAACTGGATCTTGCCGTAGTCGATATCTGCGGTGTGAGTACAGACTTTATTAAGGAAGTAACGGTCATGGGATACAACGATGACGGTATTGTCAAAGTTGATCAGGAATTCCTCGAGCCATTCGATCGCCGGGAGATCCAGGTGGTTGGTAGGCTCATCGAGGAGCAGGATGTCCGGGTTTCCAAAAAGTGCCTGAGCCAGAAGGACTTTGACCTTCTGGCTTCCTGTCAGGTCTGCCATCTGTGTGTAATGAAGATCGGTATCAATGCCAAGTCCGTTCAGAAGAGTAGCAGCATCAGATTCTGCTTCCCATCCGTTCATCTCTGCGAATTCGCCCTCGAGTTCACTGGCACGGATTCCGTCCTCATCTGTAAAATCTTCTTTAGCGTAGATCGCTTCTTTTTCTTTCATGATCTCGTACAGTCTGGCATTTCCCATGATGACGGTGTCGAGAACCTGATAAGCGTCATATTTGAAGTGGTCCTGCTGCAGGAAAGAAAGACGCTGGCCAGGAGTGATAACGATATCTCCGTTGGTCGGCTCAAGCTGTCCGGACAGGATCTTGAGGAAAGTAGACTTACCGGCACCGTTTGCACCGATCAGACCATAACAGTTTCCCTCTGTGAATTTGATGTTGACATCCTCAAAGAGAGCTTTCTTGCCAACACGCAGTGTGATATTATTTGCTGAAATCATAAAGTACCTCTTTTCTTGATTATGGTTTCTTGGTTTTCTTATTATTTTTATGCATTCACATCTCATTTTACAGTAAAAAGAGGATTTTGCAAGACTTAATCCTTGATTTTTGCGGGAAAAACGAAGAAGCTGTTGAAAATAATTAAAAATTCGGCTGAAAAATTAAAAATAATGTTGAATTTATACAATAAAATTGTTATAATCCATACCAATAGGCTGTAGTAAGAAACAAAAGGTACGCAGACAGATAAGGACGCAAAGGAGAGGGACGTCCGAGACAGCAGAGAGAGGGCTTAAACTATGTTGATTACCAGAGAATGTGATTATGCAGTAAGGGTCGTGCGCGCACTGGCGGCAGGCGGGAGGATGAGTGTTGGGGATATCTGTGATAAGGAATTTATCACAGCACCTTTTGCCTACAAGATCCTTAAGAAACTTCAGAAAGCAGAGATTGTAAAGGGATTTCGGGGAGTGCATGGGGGGTATTCCCTGAACCGCAGGGCAGAGGATCTGACTCTTTACGATATTTATACAGCGATTGATCCGGAATTCCTGATCATCGACTGTCTGGAACCGGGATATGAGTGTCCGCGCAATGGTGAGGGTGACCATGCGTGTACCATACACTGTGAGCTGTGCAAGATCCAGAAGGAACTTTGCGGAATGCTTAAGAGCAGTAACCTTAAGGATCTTCTTCCATCGGACTTTATGGAAGAGCCGGCCGATTCCTGAAAAGCAGAACAGAATGTCATTTTTGGTACAAAACACCAGAGAATTTGTTACAGTTCACAAAAAGTAAGTGGACTGTAACTTTTTTGTATGTAAATATGTACAGAAAAAATACAATCCAGATTGGACAATCCGAAAGGCGTATGCTATAATAATGAATGGACTTTTAGACCGCTTACTGGTCTAGAGATAAAAATTTTTCATCATACCTTTAAGGAGGAAACAAACTATGGCAAGAAAGATGAAAACCATGGATGGTAACCATGCAGCCGCTCATGCTTCTTATGCATACTCAGATGTAGCTGCTATCTACCCGATCACTCCTTCATCTGTTATGGCGGAAGCAACAGATGAGTGGGCAACTCAGGGAAGAAAGAACATCTTTGGACAGGAAGTACAGGTTACAGAGATGCAGTCTGAGGCAGGTGCTGCGGGTGCAGTACACGGATCTCTGGCAGCAGGTGCTCTGACAACTACTTATACTGCATCCCAGGGTCTTCTTCTGATGATCCCGAACCTTTACAAAATCGCTGGTGAGCAGCTTCCGGGCGTTATCAACGTATCCGCTCGTGCACTTGCTTCTCACGCACTTTCCATCTTCGGAGATCATTCCGACGTTATGGCCTGTCGTCAGACCGGATGCGCAATGCTCTGCGAATCATCCGTACAGGAAGTTATGGACCTGACACCGGTTGCTCATCTTGCAGCAATCAAAGGTAAAGTTCCGTTCATCAACTTCTTCGATGGATTCCGTACATCTCACGAGATCCAGAAGATCGAGACATGGGACTATGAGGACCTGAAAGACATGGCAGATATGGACGCTATCCAGGCATTCCGTGACCATGCACTCAACCCGAATCATCCATGCCAGAGAGGTTCCGCTCAGAACCCGG
>NZ_FR886695.1:0-899 GCF_000436615.1 Blautia sp. CAG:237 | reverse complement strand
TGACGCTCTTCATATTCAATATGATGCTCAGCAGCAAGTTTCTTAGCTGCTTCATCATCTGCTACTTCGTCAAAATCGATTCCTGCATATTTCTTGATCGCATCGTTCATGGTCAGACGCTCAAACGGCTTGCCAAGGTCGATCTCGATACCATTGTAGGAAATCTTTGTGGAACCACAAACCTTCTCAGCCAGATAACGGAACATGGACTCTGTCAGTTCCATCATTCCCTCATAATCTGTATATGCCTGATAAAGCTCCATCAGAGTGAATTCCGGGTTGTGACGGGTATCAACACCCTCGTTACGGAATACACGGCCGATCTCATAAACTCTCTCAAGACCACCAACGATCAGTCTCTTGAGGTAGAGTTCCAGAGAAATACGAAGTTTAACATCTTCGTTCAGTGCATTGTAATGTGTCTCAAACGGTCTTGCAGCGGCACCACCTGCGTTGGAAACCAGCATTGGTGTCTCAACTTCCATGAAGTCGCGTCCTGCAAGGAAGTTACGGATCTCTTTCAGGATCTGGGAACGTTTGATAAATACTTTCTTGCTGTCCTGATTCATGATAAGGTCTACATATCTCTGACGATAACGTGTATCTGTATCTGTCAGTCCGTGGAATTTCTCCGGAAGGATCTGTAAACTCTTGGATAACAGAGTCATTTTCTCTGCGTGGATAGAGATCTCACCAGTTCTTGTTCTGAAAGCAAAACCTTCCAGTCCGAAGATATCACCGATATCAGATTTCTTAAAATCTGCATAAGAATCTGCTCCGATCGCATCTCTTGCTACATATACCTGAATATTTCCCTGTAAATCCTGGATATTGCAGAAAGAAGCCTTACCCATAACTCTCTTGAACATCATACGGCCTGCGATCGCTACGTGGATCGG
>NZ_FR886694.1:0-6041 GCF_000436615.1 Blautia sp. CAG:237 | reverse complement strand
AGCGATACGAACCTGTGTCATATCATGAGCTGCCAGATATTCGCCAAATGTATTCTTAAGCTGAACTTTGTGGAATGCAACCAGCTTGTTCTGGATCGTCTCATCATAATCTGTGAAACATACATAGGTAAGATCCAGTTTCTTAGCTCTCTCAAATCCCTTGAATTCGTCATCGCAGAATGCTCTGGTGATCTCACGTGCACGGTCAGGACGGAAGTTGAAGAATACTACGGAGTCTTTGTCCTGAATCTTGGCAACCGGCTGTCCGTCCTTCTCAATAACTGTCGGAAGTACGAATTCGTCTGTCTTGTCGTTGTCGTAAGAAGCCTGAACTGCTGCAGCTGCGTCTGTACCCTTGACACCCTCGCCCTCTGTCAGTGCTTTGTATGCAAGTTCTACACGATCCCAGCGGTTATCTCTGTCCATTGCGTAGTAACGTCCAGAAACAACACCGATCTGTCCAACACCGATTTCTTTCATCTTAGCTTCAAGCTGCTCGATGAATTCCTTACCGGATGCCGGCGGTGTGTCACGTCCGTCGAGGAAGCAGTGTACATAAACTTTGCTCAGTCCTTCTCTCTTGGCCATCTCAAGCAGTGCGTAGAGATGAGTATTGTGGCTGTGTACACCACCATCAGAAAGAAGTCCCATAAAATGTACAGCAGAATCGTTTTCCTTCGCGTTCTTCATTGCTGCGAGAAGTGCTTCGTTCTTGAAGAAGTCGCCGTCGTTGATTTCTTTGGTGATTCTGGTAAGTTCCTGATATACGATGCGGCCTGCACCCATATTCATATGACCTACCTCAGAATTACCCATCTGTCCATCCGGCAGACCTACTGCAAGTCCGCTGGCATTTCCCTTAACAAATGGATATTCTGCCATTAATTTATCCATAACAGGAGTTTTTGCTTCGTAGATCGCATTTCCCTCATGTTTGTCATTCAGTCCATAACCATCCAGGATCATTAAAACGGTTGGTTTTTTGCTCATAATGTTCTCCTTTATTGTATATAGTTTCTCTGCATTTTGCAGAATGTGTGTAGGTGTTTCTTTCTATTATATAGTACCAAAAATTTAGAATTTTTCAAGGATTTTATCGGAAAAGCTCTGCGGTAAAAATGGGATTTTTTCCATGTCAGGAAGTTTCAGCTGCTCCAGCCATCCGCCGAACAATGCGAGAAAAAGTTCCTGCACCATTTCTCTTGATTCCGGGGCAAAACTTTCAATCCGTTTTAGCATGGCAGTGAAGCTCTTGAGACCACCTGCCTGGATCTCACTTAAATTCTCAGAGCCAGACGCTTCGATCGTGGAAAAAAGATCTTCGATCAGGACTTTTTTCTGTTCTACATCCATGCCGTCGATCCACTTGTGCAGAATACTGACAAAAGTTTCTGCCCTGCTGCTCAGCTGTTCTTTGCTGGCGAAATGATTTCCACTGACTTCCCAGGAAAAACCGTCGTGCTGCAGTAGCCCCTTGTTGGAACTTGCAACAAGAACCGGTTCTTTGGAATGCTCCAGAAGTGTTCCGATGATCGAATATTCTGGAATGATCCTGGTGACTTTTGGAAGAAGTGCTTCTGTTTCAGGAAGTTCCAGAAATTCTCTGGAAAATCCCGGTCCGTCATTTGAGTAAACCTGAAGGATCCACGGATGGATCTCTTTGCACATCACGGCACCGTAAACAGCAAGATTTCCACCTTTGGAGTGGCCGCCGACGCGGACCATTTCCTGTAAACTGCCGGCAATCCTTCTTAAATATTCCACTGCCCTCTCCTGCGCCGGAACAACGCCCGTACTCAGATTAAAATCTTCTTTCCAGCCGACGATCGTATCATCGGTCCCGCGGAAAGATATATAAGAAGTTCCATCACTCAGACAAATTTCCACCGCCGAAAACTGCTGCGCTTCCTCCGCCACGATCTCATTCACATAATTACGGATCACACACTGTCCGAAGCGTTCGGTCTTTGCCATTTCAAGCATCATAAACGGTGCAAAGCGGATAAAAGATTTGTCTTCTTTGAGTTCTTTCTCAGTATGAAGCTGAAGAAATTTCTCTGTGAGCGCTTTGAGTTCTATTCCATTCTGGCTGGCTGCTTCCTGGATCCCATCCAGATTGACATAGGAAAAACATGCCAGGATCAGATTGTCTACGTCATTAAATTCTGACTGTGTAAAGGGAAGATCGCCTCTCCACTCGATATAGTCCATGATATTTCCCATATGCCGCACTCTCCTTATATTTATTTCCAATCACATACGTTTATCTGAATCTTATTCCCCGTAAACGCGAAGCATGCTGCTGATCTTGCGCACGGAGCTTCTGCCGCTTAATTCTTCCATTGCTGTACGGAAATCTCCCTCACGAACCTGGGCAGTGATCACAACAACCTCTGCGCTTTCCTCTGCACGGGCTGCCTTCTGGATGATCTGTGCAACGCTGACTCCGTATTTTGCAAACACAGCGGTCATCTCAGCCAGCACACCGCAACGGTCCTCTACGATCAGCCGCATGAAATAACGATTGTGGGTGTCTGCCATTTTCTTTACCGGGATTTCCTTGTAGCAGGTACATCCGATACGTCCACAGCAGTCTGCTTTGATGTTTCTTGCAATCTCAAAAACATCTCCGACAACAGCACTTGCTGTCGGAAGTTCGCCGGCACCACGTCCGTAGAACATTGCATTCTCAACTGCATCTCCGTTTACAAAAACGGCATTATAAGAATCGTTGACTGTTGCAAGCGGATGATTGCTTGGGATCAGCATCGGGCAGACATATGCCTCGATCCCTTCTTCTGTATTCTTTGCTACTCCGAGGAGTTTTATGTCACAGCCCATTTCTTTGGCGTATTTAATGTCTTTGGCTGTGATCTTGGTGATTCCTTCGATGTATACGTCGTCAAAAACGACTCTGGAATTGAATGCTACGGAAGCAAGGATCGCCACTTTACGTCCTGCGTCGAGTCCCTCGATATCTGCGGTCGGATCTGCCTCTGCGTATCCAAGCTCTGTCGCAAGAGCCAGTGCATCCTTGAATTCCATTCCTTCCTGTGTCATTTTGGTCAGGATAAAGTTGGTTGTTCCGTTGACAATACCCATAACTTCTGCCATGTGATTGCCTGCCAGACATTCTTTGAGCGGACGGATGATCGGAATTCCACCTGCAACTGCTGCTTCAAAGAGGAAGTCCACATGATGTGCCTCTGCTGCATCAAGAAGCTCCTTACCGTGAACAGCGATCAGGTCTTTGTTCGCAGAAACTACGTGTTTTCCTGCATTCAGAGCTGATAAAATGTAAGTTTTTGCCGGCTCGATGCCGCCGATCAGCTCGATCACCACATCGATCTCCGGATCATTTACGATATCATCCCAATTGTTTGTCAGGATCTTCGGATCATCTACCTTGGCTGCTGCTTTCTCAAGATTGCGCACCAGGATCTTGCTGATCTCTATTTCGCTTCCAAGTTTCGGGATCATTTCTTCTTTCTGATTTTTTATTACTTTGTAAACACCTGTACCTACTGTACCAAGACCCAGAAGGGCTGCTCGAATCACTTTTTTCTCCATTGGAAAATGGCTCCTTTCTCCTCGTCCCTGTTTATTTTATTTCAGGGTGTATTCTACCACTCGGTTTTTATAGTATGGCATAAAATGTTTTTTGTCAAGCGCGGACATTTGTACGTGCATGAAAAATATAAAAAGCCAGATACTTTACACCTGACTGGTCCAAAGTATCTGGCTTTATTAATTATCGTTTTATTATTTGTAGCAAACGATCTTTCCGAAGTCTGGTTTGAGGGATGCTCCACCAACAAGACCTCCGTCGATGTCAGCCATAGCAAACAGTTCTGCTGCATTTCCTGCATTTACAGATCCGCCGTACTGGATACGGATAGCTTCTGCTGTATCTGTATCGTAGATCTCAGCTACGCACTCACGGATACCTTTGCAGATTTCCTGAGCCTGCTCGCTTGTAGCAGTTTTGCCTGTTCCGATAGCCCAGATTGGCTCGTAAGCGATAACCATAGTTTTAGCCTGCTCTGCTGTTACGTTCTGAAGGCCAACTTTAACCTGCTGACGGATCCAGTCCATAGTGATTCCCTGCTCTCTCTGCTCAAGGGATTCTCCACAGCACATGATCGGTGTGATGCCGTGCTCAAATGCTTTGAGGACTTTCTTGTTAACGTCTTCGCTTGTTTCTCCGAAGTAGTCTCTTCTCTCGGAATGTCCAAGGATAACATATTTAACACCAGCGTCTACCAGCATAGCCGGAGCGATCTCGCCTGTGTATGCACCTTTTTCTTCGAAGTACATGTTCTCTGCTGCTACAGCAATGTTTGTTCCTTTGCAAGCTTCTACAACAGGAACGATGTCGATAGCCGGAACACCGAATACTACGTCAACTTCGTCGTTCTGTACGAGTGGTTTCAGAGTTTCTACTAATTTAACTGCTTCGCTTGGAGTCATGTTCATTTTCCAGTTTCCAGCGATGATTTTCTTTCTTGCCATTTTTATTATCTCCCTTTATATTGTAATTTGACCAGCCATTGTTCGCCTGGCTCTAAATTCACACTGCGTCTGCGACTTGCATTCATTAAGAGCGGCGAACCAAGTAAACGCTAAGTTCTGCCTGCGCCTACGGCTTGTCAATCACTAAGCTTTTTACTTGTCGTTTGCTGCTGCTACACCTGGCAGTTCCTTTCCTTCGAGGAATTCCAGGGATGCTCCACCACCTGTAGAGATGTGGGTCATCTTGTCGCCATAACCAAGGATGTTAACTGCTGCTGCAGAGTCTCCACCACCGATGATAGTTGTAGCTTCAGTGTCAGCAAGTGCTTTGGCAACTGCTTCTGTACCATGAGCAAAGTTCGGCATTTCGAAGCAGCCCATCGGTCCGTTCCAAACAACAGTCTTGGCATCTTTAACAGCGTCGCAGAAAAGCTGCTCTGTCTTCGGTCCGATGTCCATTCCTTCCCAGCCATCCGGGATGCATCCACGGTCTACAATCTGAATGTTGCAATCGTTGGAGAAATCATCTCCGATTCTGTTGTCAACTGGAAGAAGAAGTTTAACACCTTTTTCTTCTGCTTTCTTGAGCATGTCTAATGCATACTGAAGGTAATCATCCTCGCAGAGGGACTTACCAATGTGTCCGCCAAGTGCTTTGGAGAATGTGTAAGACATACCGCCACCGATGATCAGAGTATCAACTTTGTCAAGAAGGTTGTTGATAACAGAGATCTTGCTGGAAACTTTAGCTCCACCAAGGATAGCTACGAATGGTCTCTCCGGATTTTCAACAGCATTTCCGAGGAATGCAATTTCTTTCTCCATCAGATATCCAACTACTGCTGTATCTACATATTTGGTAACACCAACGTTGGAGCAGTGTGCTCTGTGGGCTGTACCAAATGCGTCGTTTACGAATACATCGCAAAGGGAAGCCAGATCTTTGCTGAACTCATCACCGTTTTTGGTTTCTTCTGCACGATAACGTGTATTTTCAAGAAGGATAACTTCTCCGTCTTTCATTGCATCTACAGCTGCTCTGACAGTATCATCAACAACAACCGGGCTCGGAACGAATTTAACTTCCTGTCCGAGAAGCTCTGTAAGACGTTTTGCAACAGGTGCAAGAGATAATTCCGGTTTCGGCTCTCCCTTCGGTTTGCCAAGGTGTGAACAAAGAATGATCTTTCCGCCATCTGCGATCAGCTTCTTGATTGTAGGAAGAGCTGCTACAAGACGATTCTCATCTGTAATTTTGCCGTCCTGCAGAGGTACGTTAAAGTCACATCTTACCAGAACTTTCTGGCCTTTTACATTGATATCATCAACGGATTTCTTGTTTAATCCCATGCTAATATTCCTCCAAATTCATAAAAAATGGGTCCGGTCCAAATCAGACCGGACCCTGACTGAGTCTATTTGTGCTATTGCTCAATGCAATAACCTGCTCCACACTCTAACTTATGGACTTGATTAAGCGTTCAGAAGTTTGCCGAAGTGTTTGATTGTACGAACCATCTGGCTTGTGT
>NZ_FR886693.1:0-2748 GCF_000436615.1 Blautia sp. CAG:237 | reverse complement strand
TTTCTCAACCTTCTTTCTCGGAATTCCCTATATTTGAATTATACAAGAAGCTCCTGTCACCAGGCAGTACTTATTGGTACTGCCTGCAATTTACCAATCAGCCTTCGCTAACGTTTTAGAACGTTCATGTTCCATATAATAGTTGTACAGAAACGCAAATAATTCCGGATCATCCAAATCAACCTCTTCTTCATGAAGAGGTTCCTCTTCCTCACCTGGTGACTCCTTCTGAATATCCATCTCGATTTCATTCCAGTCGCTTTCTGGTTTCTCTCCACGAAGCTCTCCACTTTCACAGGTTTTTTCAGGTACAGCGTATAACTCCATATCATCGTCCTGAAGACTTTCTTCTTCCCAGGCATCTTCTTCATCGTCATCCGGAAGACCTTCATCATCACAATATTCTTTCTCAAAAATATCAAACCATTTTCTCAGATTCCTTATTTCCCTTTCCGTTTCCTCCACCTGGTCTTCCGGAATATCCTCAAAAATATCTTCACGATTGTTATATTCGTCTGCTACTGAGTAATTTTCTTCCATAAGTTTTTCTCCTCCCGTTTTTTGAAATAATTTGTTATTTCCTCCTTGTGTCGTACATGATAGCACCCACCTAAATTTAATGCCACAGTAGGCTAAAAAAAATTCGCCCAGGGTAAAATTTTTTTAACGGGGGGGAAACTTTTTATGCCCAGGGTAAATTTGTGGTACACACAGGGTAAAAAAAGTCAAGAGTATTCTAAAATTTTTTTCGTTACTTTAAAAAAAATTTTTCTCTACTTTTAAATTCGTTTTCTGCAGATACATGCGAAGAATCTATACAATTTTGCTGATATAATGTATAATCTTATTTATCATATACATGTATTGGAGGTTTGGATATGAACAATTTAAAGACGAATAACTATTGGCTTATCCCTATGGATTTTAGCACTTGCAATTATGAGCAACTGCAAAAAGAATGGGACGAAAGTAAAAAAATAATGTGGCAGGTGCCGGGAACACCTAGAAAATTAAAAAATGGCGATTGGCAATCCCCCCCAGATTCTAGCATGGTCAATTCACTAAAAAAGGGAGACGTTATATATTTTTATGTAACCAATCTTCCTTCAGAAAGCAGAAATAAGCTAAGTCGAATAATGCTACGTGGTGTAGTCAAAGATGAACCTTGTCCAATGGAAAAAAATAAAGTCTACTTTGACTTAAATGAAACTAATCTAATATATGCCTTTTCTATTGAATGCCTTACAACTCTGCCTAAAGAACAATTGGAAAATAATTTCTTTTTGAGTCGTACAGATTTGAAAACTAACAGCAGTAAATTTATAATCCCACACGGAGTAAACTGGCCTGATAAAAACATAAAACAAAACCTCAGTGAAGATATTATCAAGAGATTAGAAAGATGTTTTAAACCCACTACTATAAGAAAATATGATTTTGAATCATTAATAAATCATTTTAACAAAAAATGTTTCTTTTGTGGAAAATACGGAACTAAAAATGATCATAAGACATTTATCGGCAGAAACGGATTAGATTATTTTGAATATCATCATTTTATCCCTCAGGCCAAGGCAAAAGATTTTCCGAAATTGCAGGAAATTATTGATAATTCGACTAATGGGTTATTTTTGTGCTCCAATTGTCATAATAAAATGCATTACGGAGCAGTCACAGAGGTTCGTGATATGTTAGAAATAGTTCTGAAAGATACTCAAATACAAAAAATGTTAACTGATTTTAATTTCCAGAAAAATATTGGAGAAGAAAATGATGTCTTTGAGTGGTTTCAAGAGGCATATAAGATTAAAGAGCACAAATAATATTTTCTCATATTACTACTTACACTTCCCCTTCTACCACTGATCATGTTTCTTAATGCTTTGCACAACCTGTTGCAGTATATTACTGTACCCATGCTGACAATACAGGGTGAGAAATTTTTATTCTTTTTTCTATTGTATCCTCCCCACAGACACGCTACAATAAACTTATCAAAAACCAAGGAGAAACGCGCATGAAAAAGAAAAATTTCAAAAAACTATTCGCAGTTCTTATTGCAGTCTGTATGATGGTCATCGGGTTTCCGGTTACTTCGCAGGCGGCGGTCAGAGTATCCGCACCCAGATTAAAGAGTGCAAAGTCTGCCAGCAGCGGCATACAGCTCACCTGGAGCAAAGTCTCAAACGCTTCCGGATATGTGATCTACCGGAATGACAAATGTATCGGTGGGGTAAAGGGAAACAAAACCGTCTCCTACATTGACCGCAAGGCCAAAACAGGAAGCAGATACACCTATCTCGTAAGAGCTTTCCGTCAGTATGGAAAAAAACGGGTTTACAGCAGTGCCAGCAACCGGCTTCAGGGAGTCCGAAAAGCCGTCAGCAATAATGGTCTTGGAACTCCGGTTCAGACCGGTGTCCGTTTCTGGAAAAATCTCAGTGCCAATGGTGCAAATGGCGTAACTTACGGAACAACCTGGAAGAAAGTAAAAGGAGCCTATGGATATCAGGTTCAGATCTGGGGAAGGGAATTCGGAAGTTCTCATACTTATTCCAAATTCACAAGACAGACTAAATTCGGTGAAAGCTTCTCCAGCTTAGATAAAATCGGAATGAGAATCCGGGCATACAAGATCGTCGGTAAAAAGAAAGTATTCGGACCGTTCAGTAACTGGTCTTTCAGCAATGTCCATTTTTAAATATCTGTAAAAAAGACCGCCCGGGCTGATAATTTCATATCAGTCCG
>NZ_FR886692.1:0-1378 GCF_000436615.1 Blautia sp. CAG:237 | reverse complement strand
CTGGAAATACCTTGATATTTTTTTACCCATATGACCTGATTCCTCCCCGGAATATATGAAATCTGTCCTGAAGCAAAAAAGTTTTACCCTGAAAAAACTTTTTTCTGCAAACCCTTGGATCTGTTTGTGGGCGAATGTTATACTTATAGCGAACAATAAAACAGAGCAGATTTCAAATGTTTGGGGAGGATTTTTTTATGAGAGAAGAATATTTAGCAGAAGAAATGAACGAGCGTGATGACTTATTTGAGGACATCCCGGACGACGAACTGGAAGAAGTGGAAAGAGAGGCAAGAGAGCTGCGTAGCTGGTTTGAAAATCCCGATATGTGGGCGGGAAAATCTGTCCATGTGTCCATGATTACATGGAAGACAGATGGAGCGAAGAGCCTGACGAATCCAATGAAGAGATGTTTGAAGAAGAGGATGATGAAATATTATGGAAATCTGACGAAGAGGATGTAGTCGAGATGGATCTGAATGATCCGGATGTGTTTGCATTTCTCTACGTGTTTTATATGGAACATGCAGATTGCATCTGATATAAGACGCAGGAAGGTGATGAAATATGATATATATAACGGGCGACTGCCACCAGGATTTTGAAAGATTCAATATAGATGTTTTTCCAGAACAAAAAGAAATGACCAAGGATGATTGTGTGATCATCTGTGGAGACTTTGGCGGTGTCTGGAATAGAAACGAAGAAAGCAGCAGAGAAGCAAAGCTCATGGACTGGCTGGAGAACAGACCATTTACAACATTATTTGTGGATGGGAATCACGAGAATTTTGATCGGCTTTATGCTTATCCGGTCGAAAAATGGCACGGGGGCAAGGTTCATAAGATACGGCCGTCCGTCATTCATCTGATGCGTGGACAGGTGTTTGAAATTGATGGGAAAAGCATATTTGCATTTGGCGGAGCCAGCAGCCATGATATTGCCGGAGGCATCCTTGAACCAGATGATCCCGATTTTAAGAAAAAGAAGAAGAAATTGGATCAGGGCTGGTATCCATACCGGGTAAATCATGTGAGCTGGTGGAAGCAGGAACTTCCATCCGAAGAAGAGATGCAGGAAGGAATCGAGAACCTGGCAGCACATGATAACAAAGTGGATTTTATTGTAACACATTGCTGTGCATCAAGTACGCAGAACTTACTTGGAGGCGGGTTGTACAAGACGGATATTCTTACAGAATATCACGAAAAAATCCGCCAAAATACAAGTTTTAAGAAATGGTTCTTCGGGCACTATCACGATAATCGAAATGTGAATATAGAAGAAATTCTGATTTATGAGCAGATGATCAGAATCTGGTAAGATCATGAAACAGGTTTACCAGTTTACAGAGATTGTAGCGGCACAGGCAGGTGCC
>NZ_FR886691.1:0-2499 GCF_000436615.1 Blautia sp. CAG:237 | reverse complement strand
GGCCACCGCAGAAAAAAACAGGAACCCACACAGCCGGTCATCCTTCTTCCTGCACCGGAAAAAGTCCTGGAAGACAGTGATTTCAAAAAGACCGGAAGAACAATCATAAAACAGATGGTGGGATTCCAGGTGTACCTAAATGTAAGGGAATATCATGCAGATGTTTACTATAACACGAAGACAGGCGAACGGGTGCACGCTGCATTTCCAGCCGGAGTTGTAGATGAAGTGAATTATGATGGGAGTATCCGGGCATTCCTGTTCCTTTTGAACAATGACTGCTGTGTTTCCATTGATAAGAGCAGGAGGTTCCTGTCAGACCTGACAGGCGGGAAACTGAATATCTCCAAGGGGATGGTAAGTAAGCTCAGCAGGGAGTTTGCTTTAAAAACTGTGCCTGAACGCAGGACTGCCTGTGCAGATATGCTGCTTTCCCCCGTCATGCCCTTGAACAGTAACCGCCAGTTAGCAAGTAGTATCTATTTTCTTTTCCAGTTTGCAAAAATATCCGAGGATTCTTTCAGGAACTCATAGGAAATCTGTATTTCATCCTCTGTTGCTGTTTTATCATCATCCAGGATCGGATATGGATTGCATCCTCCTGCTGTTTCTCCGACCTGATCCATCGCAAAAGAATTACCGCAGTTCTGGCAGACCAGTTTGTCTCCTTCCTGCTTGTAGTAGCCATTGCCCGAATCATAACAAATCTGGCAGGTATTGAATGCAGTACGAACGATTCCTTCTGCATCTTTTACCGCGATCACTTCCATCTCTGTTCCGTCCACTTCGATTGGATAAAATGCTGCATCTTCAGATAAGTCATCTGTTTTAATGGTCAGACTGTCGCCTTTTTCTATTTTGGTTGTTTCTTTTTTATCTTCTTTATCGTCGGTTGCTTTTGATGCTTTTTTCTCTGTTGTCTTTGTTGTGCTGGAAGCTGCTGCCATTACATTTTCTACCTTTCCATACGCTGTCGCTGTTGTCATTAACATGGCTGCCATTGCTGCTGTTATCATAAATCTTTTCATTGTTTCTTCCTCAACTTTCTACATAAATCTTTCCTGTGATCATCCCCATCCAGCAAGTGTAAGTGTAAGTACCTGCTTTTTTCGGTGTGAATTCGATTACATTTTCGCCCTCATCAAAAGCATATTCTATTCCCAGATCCTGCTGGATGATTTTATAATTGCATCCGTTGACACTTCCATCCGGGGCCTCGACCGTCCACTTTACAGGCTCGCCTGCCTTGACCGTAATGTCCGGATAGCTCCTGCCAGACTGTAAGGTACTGGTGATGTACTGTGTCTCATCTGTATTTTTCTTATCAACGTCTGTATTTTCTGCCATAAGTGTGCCTGTAACTTTACTGTTCAGACCTGATAATGTACCGCCCTGCACCATCATAGAGAGGCCCATGACCACTACCAGAATTGCGCCGGCTTTCAGAACCTGCCTTGTGAATCGTTTTCCAAGCATGGATACTGCGGAACCGAATCCAAGCATCAGTGGAACAGTTCCCAGGCTGAAACAGAGCATGGACAAAGCTCCCGCCAGCGGATTTCCAGATACCAGGGCAACAACCTGCATGGACTGCAGCGGCCCGCACGGCATGAGACCATTACAGAGCCCGATGAAAAATGGAGTTCTGGGTTTTCTGCCTGATTTTTGTTTTGTTTTTTTATTGAAGTTCGGAATGTGTACCGCCAGCCTTCTAAGTCCCGGAAAAATCCCAAGCATATTTACACCCATGACTACCATGATAATCCCTGCGAATAATTTAAGTATTCCCTGAAAAAGTGTAGATGTCTGTAAACTACTGCCGATTCCTGCCAAAGCTCCGACTGCTCCAAGCACGCCGCCGATCACTGTATAGGAAACCACACGTCCGATGTTATATTCCAGAGTATTACGGAACATGACCTTTGAGATTTCTGTCGACGTATCTTTCTGTAGTGTCTGCGACAAGTTGATTCCGCCGCACATAGCAATACAATGAACGGAAGTGATCAGTCCGATCACAAACAACATCCCATACCCCATCTCGCTGTCCGCCAGAGAATTCGGCACAAGCCGGTTCAGAATCCCGCATCTCTGCAGCAGGAAAAACAGCACCACAATGATCATGATTTCCCGCACAGCCTTCAGAATGACTTTCTTTTTGGAAGTATTCTGTGCCGATGCCTCGTAGCCTAAGTCACCTATCATTGTTATGATCTGATCCAGTGAGACCATCTCCGGGTCATAGGAAAATTCTGCCGTACCGGTTTCATAACTGACAGAAACTTCTGTGATTCCACTTCGATTATTTAATGCTGATGCTATTCTGGTTTGACAGTTAATACAGGTCATGCCACTGATGTATAGTTTCTCGTGTTTCATAATTTGTTTCCTTTCTGCTGCTGCATTACTGTCATCTTTATTTGCAATAACGCCTCAATTTGAATAAACTTCTCTTAATTTTACTTGTTGTGCTAGATAAAATAAAATATAAAGAAACTT
>NZ_FR886690.1:0-12738 GCF_000436615.1 Blautia sp. CAG:237 | reverse complement strand
TGCCGTTGGAAACGGCACGCTATGGTAGAGGGTATGAAATTAATACCGAATTTAATCTGCAGTGGAACTGCAGTAGGTGGGAACTGTAATTCGCCGCATGACAGTATGTATCTAACGCATTTCCATTTACCATTCCCTCATTAAACGCATAATCTTCAAGGGAAAACCACATGGATATTGCAACACCCACAATACCTAAATATATTGGATAATTTTTTATCAGACGACGGATATCTGTTCTTAAATAATGTGCTCTATTTATCCGCTTTTCTCCTTTTATAAACAGCTCTTTTGCTACAGAAAAAAACAAATATACAAATGCCTGTGGCAAAGCTACTTATATCTATCAGGAATAACATCCTTTCGTTTATTTTTCTTTGTTTCTCTTTTTCCTTAATCAACTCTTTACTTGTTTCTAGAATTATATCCAATTTGTCATAAGGTATCTTCATGTCTCTGATTTTTCTATGTATTTCTCACTCATTCGGAACATTTTCTATACATTTATTAAACCTTCTTCTACAATCAAATAAGGAATTATACCTTCCTTCCGCATATATTGGCTGGGCAGTAGATCCACATCATCAAACATATGAATAAATAATTCTTCATTATTTTTTCCGGCAGCAACTATTAAAACACTAAATACCATATTCTTCGAAATATAATCATCAAATGCTGAAAGCCATATCTGTATACAAGGAAAATAAATAGCAGAAAAATCACTGTTAATATAGTAAGAATCACTTTCCATTTCTTCGACATTCTTTGTTCCTCCTATTTCAAGTTTTTATTTTATAGGCTACTTAAATTGATAACTCTGTCAGCAGAGTCAGCCACATCTTTATCATGGGTAACACAAATGATAGTTTTTCCATTTTTTTTAATTTCTTTAAATATTTCTATAATCTCATTTTTATTTCTATAATCTAAATTCCCAGTAGGCTCATCTGCTAATACTAGCTCATAAGGTTTTAACAGCATCCTTGCTATCGCTACTTTTTGTTGCTCTCCTCCACTTAATTGATAGACCTTTTTATTTAAATAAGCAGGATTCAGTCTTACCATCTCCAGAATTTCATTTATATCTTTTTCATCCTGTCTCCTATTTTCATATTTAAATATGTTTTTAGATATATTGAGATTGTCCTGGACTGTTTTGTCTTCCATTAATAAATAATCCTGAAATATATATCCAAAAAAATTTCTTCTCAGCTTTAATATCTCCTTAGAGGTAAAATAATTTTTTTCATTTATACTTATTTCCCCGCTGTCCGGTTTGTCCAGTAAACCGATAAGATTTAATAATGTTGTTTTCCCGGCACCACTCTCACCTGTTATACAAATGAACTCGTTTTTGCTGACAGACAGAGATACGTCTGATAAAACCACTCGTTTATCAAAACATTTATAAACTTTTGACAATTTTATCATTTAAACTCTCCTTTTATAAACTGAGCCTCGCCTTTCGCAAATAAATACTTGTTAACTATCCAAACCACAAAATAGTCTATAAGAAGCAGCCCTCCAATTATGGAAATCATATATAATGGCAGCTGTTTACAGGCAATTACCACGAACGGTATTACACCTATATTTATAAGCAGATTTGTCCGAAATAGAAATCTATAGATATATACAAACGGATACCCGTATAATGATTTTATGATAAGTTCCCGAAAAAACAACTTATAATAGAAGTATGTAGTAACCATCATAAACATAATCAGAAACAGAAATATGATTATAGTATTTAATATCAACTGCCCCATCTTATTTTTCAGATACTGGATTTCTACTCCTTTTTTATCATACACTGATGCTACCGAATTTAATTCATTGGCATCATATTTTTCAGTTATGGAACTAATTTCTTTCAAAGCGCTATACTCATCTTCAGCCTCCACAAACACGCTGCTTCCTACATATGATCCTAGCGTAGATGCATCTATATTTTCTGTATATACAGTAACGATAGTGTCTGCAATTGTATTCATACTGTCTCCGGAATACGGATTATATGTAAAATATCTCTGATTGTTTTCTATATAAATGATATTAATATTTAGATCATCAAGATTTTTGTGGATCTCCGTTTTATTGCCAGCCGCCCTATACATATTTGTCACTATGACTCTTTGGAAATAAAACCAATCTCTAAATGAATCCTCTATGATCCTTTCATATTTTTTATATTTTTTTGGCACTAATATATTTAAAACATCACCATCTACATCTATTATATCAGCGACACTTTTTCCATTAACAGATTTGATTTCATGTCTTTTCAAATAATTCTTATCTACCACTATATTTCGACCATAAGGAGAATACAAATCTCCCTCATTCTTTAAATCATGCAAATAAGTATAGTCATAATTATCATCGGTGACATTTGAACGTTCGAAATTGCGTGTGCTGATTATAAATACTTTATCCAAACCACTTAAATCCTGGTACACCTTTAAGATTTTATTGTTGAGTACATCTTCAGAAGCTAAATCCTTATAATTAAACGGTGAATAGATTTCCTGTAAGTTAAAAAGATTTTTGGTATCACTCCACGCCATTAAGCTATCTAGATCTCTGTCCAGCTCCTTTTTTTCTTCAAAAAGATTATTAATAAAGAGAAGTATTAAAAAAAGTAAAAAAAGCCTTAAAATATTTGATATAATCATTCCTCTCGACATCATCTGTCTTCTAGTATTGCTTACAGTAACAAAAGAAATCAGAAACGCAATGATCGACGAAAACATCAGCAAAAATATGATACTTAGATTTAATTTTATCGTCCCGTAAACCACTTGAAGCAATGGATTAGAAAATCCAAACTTATATATGATTCCGCCGACCAGCAATCCATTCAGGACAAGAGGTAAAAATAACGGCATATATATAAATCTGCTTACCATGCCATAGATTTGTACATGTGTATATCCCCATAATCTACAGATAGCAATTTTTTTCCTGTTTCTTGAATAATAAAAAAATACAATTAATATAAATAGGAAATAAAAAAGAACAAAGACCGGCAAAGGATTTATGTTTGTAGAAATAAAACTCATATTTTTCAAACTACTTGGCAGTGAATATTGAATCTCGCACTCTTCTTCAAGTTCATTTGAAAACTTTTGAATCATTTCTTCATCCTTAGTATCTATATATAATAAGTTCTTAAACCCTACATCAAGAAGCTCTTCAAATTCATGTACCTTTATTTTTTTGTCCGAAAATCTGGCTAATACATTCAAAGCTTCACTATACTTTTCCTGCATTGTAGAATATATGTCTGTTTTGTTAGAACTCAAAAAGCTATATTGTGCGATCTCAACTTTATTTGTTTCCGAGAACTTATCTACCTTTGTCAAAATATCTGGCAAATCCTTATCTGTATGGATTTTAAAAGATACGGTAGTTTTATCGTATAATATTTTATCTATAGTTTTTTGATTGATATACAAAAATGAAAATATATTGATTACCATAGTCATAATAGTAAGCAATATCACAACCTTTTTTTCCACGCATCCAACCTCTCTGTTCTACACATTTAACAATTTCGCTTTTAGTTTTCATAGTTTTTTCAATGTCTGAGAATATTTCAATTTCTCGTAACCTTTCAAACATCACTTTTCTTCTATACTTTAGAATTCTATAACAAATACTGAATATTCTTGTGCGGTGAAATCGTACTTCCGTAAATTTGGAAACCAGAGTTCCTGTATTCGAAAATCGACCATTTTGTGCTTGATAACTTATTAGACACACATTCATTGTACAACGAAGTTTTTTCATTTCATATTACACTCTATATTTGATTACCCCTTGCTTTCACAAGGGGTAATCAAGCAATTCTTTCTTCTAATGCCATATATTTAATGGAGAGTCATAGCAATTTCGTACAATTGTGAGGAGCTTTATAATTGGATAAATAGATAAATGTTTATTTTTCTTAGAAACGAACTTTTTATTTAGTACTTGCATAACTTCTATTATTAGCAAGTGTTTGTGAGATGAAGTCAGTTCGAGCAGTCCTTCCTGCAACAGTCCAGTCACTTCGAGATGTTACACCATTACCATTTTGAGCTGTACATCTATGTTCTTTTTTAGCATGATCATAATTAGCTCTATATGTTTTAGTTCTCCATGTGGTCCATAGTGTCCCGCCCAAAACACTGGTACGGTTATCATTAATTTCACTTCTAGCATTAGGATTTGAGCAATGTACCTCTATGCCTATTCCTTCTTCAGAATCAAACAACATCTGCGGACTAGCAAAAGCTGTTGTTCCCACTGTTGCTACTGACAGCATTGTAACAGCTATAAAAGTTGATAATTTTTTAAATTTTCTATTTTGCATAAATATGCTCCTTTCGTCTTTTCTTATCCGTACAACTATTATCATAAGCTCTACAAGTACATAAACCACCTGTTCCGCACGATTGTATTTGTTCTAATTCACCAAATCCAATCTGACTTTCTACACTTTGTAATATAATTATTTTTTAATCATTTCCGTTCTTCATTTTGAATTACAAAAATGCTCCTCATGCTTAAAATAATATCCACTTCATCTGTATGCGTATAAATCATCTCACTGTTCTAGCTTTCTACTATATTTCACTTTTCCTGATATCATAGCCATTGCAATACAAAGAGTTGCGTATAAAATCCCATCCAGCAAAATTTGTTTCTTCCCAAAAACAGCTAATACAAACAGCACACTAAAAATAATCAGATACATTTTAGTTTTGTTTGCATATGCTGCTATTTCTGTTTCGCTCAATTTATTTCTTGGATTCGTAACAGGAGCATTTATCCATATAAATATACCCGCAATCCAATAAATACAATAAAATGTGCTTTCTGTTCCACTCCATATATGTCTACACATCATTGCTAAATTCATAACACCTACCGACAAAAAGTAGCAACGTATCTCTGTATCAGCATGATATCCTCCGGCATATGGTCTTATAAAATAAATTGCGGTAAAAAGGACCAGAGAAAATATCAGTTCCTGCCATAATAGCCCACATATAATGATTGTTATGAAATTAATCAGCATAAAAAACGCCTGATGTAATCCATACTGAATTATCTCTATTTCCTCTGAATTTTTCCCTATGCTTCTCGCTATTTTCTCCGACAATATATATGTCTCCTGTCCTTATATGATTATCCTTCTAGTAATAATCTCTGATGTTTACCAAAGATAATTCTACTATTTCACTTTCTAGGTTTAGTTTTACCTAGTTTTTTTACAGAATCCGGAAGATCTGGCTGATATCCCAGAAAAGGACAAGTTGTATTAGCATCTTTAACCGCAATTGTCTTTGCCAATTTACCAATTACTTTTTTTCCATATTCAACTACTTTCTTGTTCATATTGTGAACCTCCTTGTTATTTAATACCTGCATCATAGCACATTTATTCCTTTCAATTTGAAGCTTGTAAAAAATAGACTTTTTATTGCTAAAAATGGTTGTTATATAAAAGGAGACTCTTTCGTTGAATTCCTTTCAATCTCAAGAGTCTCAAATAAAACTTATTTAATATTAGACAAATACAATAAAATTTTTACCTCAAAATAATTTTCCGTATATCCAATTTCAATTTCTCCATCATTTGATTTCACTATTTTTTTCACATTTTCCAGACCTATACCATGAATGGCCACCTCTTTTTGTGAAGTTTGAATTTTATTCCCCGTCTCAATGATTCTCCCCGAATAACTATTTTTCACATGAATCAGCATGATTCCTTTCTTTGTCTGAATATCAATTTTTAAATACTTTTCTTCTGATTTACTTGCTTCACGTACTGCATTATCAACTAAATTTCCAAGTATTGCACAAATATTAAAATCGTTCCAGTAAATTTTTTCCGGTACCCTTATTTTAATATCCACATCTTTTAGAACCTGCTCGGCGTTTCTCAACAGATAATTTAACACACCGTCAATCTCTTTATTTCCTGTTGAAACATATTCTTTTGGATTCAACATAAATTTTTCCATGTCCTGCAAATATTTTATTATTTCTGGATTATTAGTATTCTTTAACATAGACTGCAATTCAATAATATGATGCTTCATGTCATGCCTAAGCGAGTTCACCTGTTTCTGAGACTCTCTAGCAACGTCCAGCTGATAAGAATATACTTCTACCATCTGTTCCAGCATTTTTTTCTCAATATGTGCAGAATAAAACTGAATCAATGAATTATATAAATAGAAAATTAAAATATTAATGAACAATATGCAGGCAGCAACAACAACGACTGTCATTTTTAATTTCGTTCCGGTTATGACCATATAGTACAAACACCCAATGCTTATTACCGGTACGGCACCTAAAGAAATCCTATAAACAACAGGAAGATAAATATCCTTTTCTATAGGAATAGTACGCTCCAGTGCGATCGCTATAATCAAAATCACAAGGCTTGTTATACATTCATAAATCTGATTTACCGAATCTCCAACCGTATATTTTGTAAACGAAAGCACTACAATACTATCAACTAATACATTTACCGCATATATCATGACCGTAATGAGCAATTTTCTTGACATTTTCACCTTGTACGGACAAACTAATAAAAAAATTGCTGTTAAGTTTGAAATTATATTCAATACAGGCATTTTAAATATTTCATAAATAATACTTGTCCACAAGCATGCAATTACATAAAGAACCCATGTATATTTGCATTGATATTCATCTTTCGATAAAAAAATATCTATAAAACATTTTATGGCATAAAATCTTACCCCGGTAGCTAATATTTCAAGTAATATATTATTTAAATTCCCCATGTCCATCACATTCTATCTCCAATATCTTTCTACGGATTTCAGATCTATTCACTTTACTGATATTTAAAATATCCCCATTGATTATTTTTACCCATTCATATGTGTACTCAACAACATAATTAAAATTAATTAAATACGACTTATGAATATTCAAAAATAGCCCTGACGGTACATTTTTTTCAACATCAGTTAATTTTCCATAGAAACTCCTGGATTCATTTTTCATGACAATATTAATCTTCCGGCCATAGCTCTGAAAATATAGAATTTCTCTACAAGGTATACGAAATGTAGTTCCTTTATTTTGATATTCAAAATCTCTGCTCGTCTTTCCAGCAATACGGCAAATGTTATCCATAACATTAAAAATCCTTGTCTTCTCTAATGGTTTGATCAGGAAATCAAAGGGTCTGTTTTGGAATAGCTGTAATGCATATTGTTCCTTTGAAGATATGTACACAATGAAAATCGATTCATTTTCTAACTTTCTGCGAATATAATCTCCAACCATAATTCCATCAAGCCCTGGAATTTCGATATCCAAAAACAAAACATCTACTAATTCTTTATCCAAATAATCAGCTAAACTATCACCAGTGAAAAACGCTTCTATATTGAAGCAGATTCCATTCTTACGTGCATATTCCATTAGCATTCTTTCCAATTCTCCACACGTACTTTTTTCATCATCACATATAATAATATTCATTCTCTTACCTTTTATCATTATGAAATAGATTACTCTTTCTTATCCATTGTTGATGCTAACTTTAGATGTCAATACAAAGACCTTGTTGCCTGTCTCTGATTTACCCTGTATACTGTCATTAATACAGTAAAGAAAGGGATCCCAGAGCATCCTTCCTGACAAGACGTATACTCTGGGATCATGGTTTTGAAACCATGATTATTATATCAGATTATTCCGTTTCGTACAATGAGGAAGACGATATTTTTAATTAAGAGCAGCGCCATATCCTACTGTCCAGTCTGTATGGAAGAGCTCTCCTACAGGGATTCCTGCAAAAGGATCCTGCTACAGGAAGGGCATGAACGTCATATCTGTATCATCCGCCGGATGAAATGCACGAAATGTGGGATCTTTCACCGGGAACTGCCGGATTTTCTGGTCCCATACAAACATTACACTGCTGAAGTCATATCCGGTGTCCTGGATGAGCAGGTTACTCCATATGATGAAGATTCTGCGGATTATCCCTGTGAGATGACTATGCACCGCTGGCATCACTGGCTGATGAAAAATACGTTAAGGATAGATGGTTATTTAAGGTCTGTCGGCCACCGTCTGCCGGGATTCAGTGAGGAACTGCTGATGTCCGGCGTGCCGCTGCTTGAAATGCTTCGCAGTTCCCTGTATAACTGGCTGGAAACGATACTGAAATTCATCTATGATTCCGGCGGTTTTCTTGTCCCGTGATACAGTTTTCCCTATGCACCGGCTTTGTTTTGCTGTCATTCATAAGATATGGTAAGTTCCTCTCAAAGGAGGAATAATGACCATGAATATAACAAAAGATAACCAATGGCGCGACGGGAAAGCCCTGGAACGCTACATGCTGATCGCACCATTACTGGAAGGCTCCCTTGATCCGGCAAAACGTCTCCAGATGAGGGAGGGCATCGCATCCAGGAACGGGATCTCCCTGCGGAGCCTGTACCGTTATGAAGCTGCTTTCAAAAAAGAGGGGTTTTCCGGACTGAAACCGGCAGAGCGTCCGAAACAGCATTCCGCAAAGCTGCCGGATAACTTTAAGGAGATCCTGGAACAGGCAGTCCAGCTGAAAAGGGAAGTGCCGACACGGTCTGTAAACCAGATCATTTACATCCTGGAACTGGAAGGCTGAGCACCTGTGGGGACACTGAAACGCTCCACCATGCAGAGGCATCTCTATAATGCCGGATTCGGTCAGAAACAGATGCAGATGTACCGGGATGCCCGGAACAGTTCATCCAAACGTTTCTGTAAACCACACCGGATGATGCTGATACAGGGGGACATCAAATATGGGATCAAACTCCCCATTGGAAAAAACGGCGCAATGGTACAGACGTATCTGTCCTCAGCCATTGATGACCATTCCCGTTACGTACTCCATTCAAGGTTTTACGATAACCAGGAAGAATCCATCGTGGAAGATACTTTCCATAAAGCCATACTCAAGGCAGGAAAATTTGATGCCTGCTACTTTGATAACGGTTCACAGTACATTGCCAGACAACTGAGGTTTTCCCTGTCCAGGCTTGGGATCACAATCCGTCATGCCCCTGTCCGGAGCGGGAAATCAAAAGGTTATGACAAGATATTTTTTATGTAAAGAAATGTCTGCTAAAACCCATATACGTTGAACTTCAGCATAGATTTCTTTACATAACAATCAGGTATTGTATCATGGAACTGAAAGGAGGATTGTTCCATGATTACAAATCTAAAAGAACTTATACGATTATGTAAGGATGAAGTGCATGACAGAGAGTATCACGCTCACCATGCAAATGCTCTCACATCAGAATGGGATGCGGTATCCCAATGGTTTGATGATAACGGCATCCATGAATTTAACCGGGATAATGCTTTCGCATACTGCGATGAGGTCATTGGATCCCACATCATTGTTAAGGGAATGACTAAAAAACAGAAAAAAAGCCTTCGAGCCATTCGGATGTTGCTATCTTATCAAGAAAGTGGTGACTTTGAATTCAGAACACCTCGTGTTGAATATTTATTTCCAGGAAATACCGGAAAGATCATTCTTCTCTATCTCCAGCATGAGAGGGATCTGGGACGCTCAGAAAAGACAATCAATTATAGGCGTATGGCTCTATGCAGCTTCAATAATTATCTTTTTGAAAAGGGACTGGGCTTTGAAGAACTGGGGATTGATATAATTGAAGATTATTTTTCGCTTACATGCCACAACAGCCTATCCCTGCGCCATAATAATGCCAATCATCTTCGTCAGCTGCTTCATTATCTTTATGATTTTGGAATTACCAAAAAGGATTATGCTCTGTTCGTATTGAAAGACCAATATCGGAATGAATGCAAAGTTCCAACTACCTATACGGAAGATGAAATTTCCAGAATCATATCTGCTGTAGACCGTTCATCCTCAGTTGGCAAAAGGGATTATCTGGTTTTACTTCTGGCAGCGGAATACGGATGGCGCGCCGGTGATATCGTAAATTTTAAGTTTTGCCAGATTGACTGGAATAAAAATACGATATCTTTTGAGCAGAGCAAAACAGACATCCCTGTTGAATTTCCACTTCTCGCGTCGGTGGGAAATGCCATTATTGATTATCCGAAAAATGGCAGACCGGATTCGGATGCACCTGAAATTATTGTGGCAAGTAAAGGATGTAGCAAAGGGATGCCCCTTGCAATTCCAACGATCCATTCTATTATCAGCAGATATATGCAGGCAGCACATATCACGCATTGACAGGAGAAAAAACATGGTCCTCATTCATTAAGACACAGCCTTGCGACTAACCTTTTGAAAAAGAATGTTTCCATGCCTGTTATTAGTACAGTTCTTGGACATCAGTGTACGGAAACAACAAAAATTTATTTGAAAGTTGATGCTGACAGTTTGGTCAAATGTGTACTTCCAATACCACCGATTGCAAGTCCTTTGTATGAGGAGGTGCAAGACATATGAGCAGACCTGTATTCCACTCTGGATTTGCTGATGAGATCAACCTGTACCTTGACTATAAAATCGCCAGCGGATACAAGGAAAAAAGCTTTTGCATTATCTTGAAATCCTTTGATACTTTTTGTTTCCAACGCAAAATTAACAAAGTCGTTTTTACCCGTTCTGATGCAGATGCATGGGCTGAGAAAAGAGAAAAAGAAGCAACTACCTACCACTATTCCAGAGTCAACAAGGTGAAAAACTTTCTATATCTTTATGCCGGAAGAACAGCATTTTTACCAAGTTCTGCACGAAGAAGTCTCTGCATATTTTGAGACCTATCCTCTTCCACTTCGGGTCCGCGAAAAAATCGGTGTCTGTTCCACGATTTATCCCGCCAAACCAGTTCATCCCCCTGATTGAAAAAGAGGGACTGATCTACGAGGTGGATAAATACATATGGGAAGAAGCATGCCGGATCCTGAAAGAGCGTAGAGACCTTGACCTTCGCAGCCTTCCTATCTCTATCAATGTCGCCAGAGGCGATCTGTACGAAAAGGATCTCTGCGAGGTTTTTGACCAGCTTTTGCAGAAATATGATCTTCCTGGAAATCTGCTCCATCTGGAGATCATAGAACGTGCCTACGTCAATGACACGGATAATATCACACATATCCTTAATGCACTTCGAGAAGATGGTTTTTTATCGAAATGGATGATTTCGGTACCGGAGAGTCTTCGCTTTCCATGGTTGCTGAAATGCCTGTCGATCTTCTGAAACTTGACCGGAGTTTCCTTGTCTCCGGCCGCAGCTTTTCTTGAAATTCCCTGATAAGCAAACGTGACGGACTTAATCGGTCCGTCACATTCCTAATATCGTCTTATGTACTTTTTTCCTTACAAAATAATAGCAGATCACCTGCAGAATGATCGTGATGATCCAGGATACCGGATAAGATATAAAGAGGAACGACAGGCTTCTGTGGTGTGGAAATAATCCGAAGATCCACACGATACGTGTTCCTACGGTTCCTATGATCGACAGGATCATCGGTACACCGGAGCGACCCATTCCGCGGAGTGCTCCCGGAATCAGATCCATGATACCACAGCAGAAATAAGGAACTGTCGTGTATGCAAGGATTTCAATACCGCACTGGATAACATCCGGGTCACTTGTATACAGTCTCAGCAATTTATCGCCAAAGAAATACGCGCCGCATCCCAGGGTAAAAGAAACTGCAACCGACAAAACGATGCAGTCCATCAGGACTTTGTCCATACGCTTCGTCTTGCGTACGCCATAATTCTGGCTTGTAAAACTCATGCAGGACTGCGTAACCGCATTGACAGACACATACAGAAATCCAAAGATATTATTGGCTGCCGTATAACCTGCCATGGCGATCGAGCCAAAGGAATTTACGGAAGACTGCAGCAGTGCATTGGAAATATTGATGACTGTGCTCTGGATTCCTGCCGGGATTCCTACCTGAAAGATCTGTTTCAGATAAAAACTTTTGATCGTGAGTTTCGAGAAACGAAGCTGATAGCTTCCTTCCGAACGATACAGACAGCGCAGTACCAGAATACAGGAAATGCACTGGGAAACTACTGTTCCGATTGCAACACCAGCCACGTCCATGTGAAAAACAATGACAAGAAGCATATTCAGGCAGGCATTTGCAACCCCTGATATGATCAGATAAAACAGCGGACGCTTTGTGTCTCCAACCGCTCTCAGAATAGCTGCACCGTAATTGTAAAGCATGAAAAATGGCATTCCCAGGAAATAAATACGCATGTACAGCGTCGAATGAGCAATAACGTTATCCGGCGTACCCATGATCTCAAGTGCCAGCCTGGAAAAGATCAGTCCGACGAACGCCATAATAATACCGCTTACCAGAGCAAGTGTAATGGCGGTATGCACGGTCTCAGACATCTCCTTATGCTTGCCGGAAGCATAGAAACGTGCAGCAAGTACATTCGCTCCAAGAGAGACTCCAATAAATAAATTCGTAAAAACAGCGATCAGAGCTGTCGTCGAGCCAACCGCAGCAAGCGATTCGCTTCCCGCAAACTGCCCCACAACAATGATGTCCACAGCATTGAACATCAGCTGTAAAATACCGGACAGCATCAATGGCAGCGAAAACGAGATCAGCTTGTCCATGATTGAGCCATTGCACATGTCGATTTCGTATTTGTTATTTTTCAAGATTACTCCCCCCATTTTATGTTAATGAGTTTAAAAG
>NZ_FR886689.1:0-13669 GCF_000436615.1 Blautia sp. CAG:237 | reverse complement strand
TTCAGATGCTCTGGTAACTTGTTGCCGAGTAGTTCACTGGATAAAAGCGTTGAAGACTTCTATAATAAATATAGTATGTTTTGGACTTAAGAAATCTTATTCAGCTTCCAGACCTACATGCAGCACTGTAGCGACTGGAAGCTTTTTTTAATACAGGAAGGAAAAGAATGGAAATTTTTACATCTCTTGCAGCAACTCACCTGGAGGATCCTGAGCGGCTCAAAGGTTATCTCAGCAAGATCATGGTCTCCAGCAATCATCTCCTTTCCCTGCTCAATGATGTGCTTGATATGAGCCGCATTGAGAGTGGCAAAGTCAAAATAGAAGAAAATGAATGCAGTATTCCTGTAGTGATGCATGACCTCCGAAATATCTTTCAGTCAGACATCAAGGCGAAGCGATTGGATTTCTTTATTGATACAGACGATGTTGTGAATGAAGATGTCATCTGTGACAAACTGCGGCGGAACCAGACTTTGTCGATGTAGTACTGATGGATGTCCAGATGCTGGAAATGGACGGCTACGAAGCAACAAGACGGATCCGAAGACTGGAAAATCAGGAGATCGCATCGAAGCTGATCATAGCCATGACAGCCAATGCCTTTGAAGAGGACGTACAGGAGGCACTTAAGGCAGGAATGAATGACCATATGGCCAAACTGATACGGATCGAAACACTCTATGCACTGATGAAAAAATATTTGTAAAATATTACATTGACTAAACAAAAATTCAGTGATATGATAAAGAAAAAAGTACGGGAGGAATTCATCATGAAAACACTTGAAACTAAAAACGCACCAGCAGCAATCGGACCATATTCACAGGCAAAAATGGTAGGAAACTTCGTATTCGCATCAGGCCAGATCCCGGTAGACCCGGCTACAGGCGAAGTTGCAGGCGACAAGATCGAGACTCAGGCAGAGCAGTCCTGCAAGAACGTTGGAGCAATCCTCGAAGAAGCTGGTCTTACATTTGACAACGTTGTAAAGACAACATGCTTCCTTGCTGACATGGCAGATTTCGCTGCATTCAATGCAGTTTATGAGAAATACTTCACAAGCAAACCGGCTCGTTCCTGTGTTGCTGTAAAACAGCTTCCGAAGAACGTTCTGTGCGAAGTAGAAGCAATCGCAGTAGCAGAATAAATCATAAGAAATACAGCACAAGAAGGGGATGTTTCGACACCCCCTTTTTGCGTTGCAGGAGAATAAAATGAAAGACCATCATGTGAAATTAACGGAAACAGACCGTGAGATCCTGAAATCCTACAGCACGATGCTGGAAGGGCTGTCCATGTATCTTGGGGAAGGGTACGAACTGGTGCTTCACAGTCTGGAGGATTACTCAAGCTCTGCGGTTAAAGTAATTCATGGGCTTCACACAGGAAGAACAGAAGGCGCGCCTCTCACAGACCTTGCACTTGATCTTCTGGAAGAGATGCAGAAGGAAGATGCAGATAGCCGCGGGATTACGTATTTTACTCACAATAAGAAGGGGGAACCGCTGAAATCCGTGACGATTCCTGTCCGCGGAGAAAAAGACCGCATCATCGGACTGCTCTGCATCAATTTTTATCTGAACACACCATTCTCAGAATATATCAGCAACTTCGTGGCATGCGGCTTGAAACCACAGGAGCAGTACGAAAACCGCAAAGAGAATTTTTCCTCCAGCAGCGTGGAACTTCTGGAAGACATGGTAGAGGAGATCCGACGCGAGGTCATTGAGGACAAAGACATCCCGACCTCCAACCGAAACAAGGAGATCATCCAGAGACTTTATCAGAAAGGCGTCTACAACATGAAAGATGCGGTAGTCAGGACCGCGGAAATCCTTGGAATCAGCAAGAATACGGTGTATCTGCATTTGAGGAATCTGGAACAGGAATAGAACAGGAGGCAGCATGGCAAAGAAGAAATTTTATGCAGTAAGACAGGGAAGAAAGACCGGGATGTTCCTTACCTGGGACGAGTGTAAGAAGCAGGTGATGGGGTATCCGGGCGCGATATATAAGAGTTTTGGGACGGAAGCGGAAGCGAAGGAGTATCTGGGGATTAGGCAGGAGGCAGGTATATCTGGTGCTTCTGGCTCTGGTGTGGGAAGTGTGGTGGCTGCAAATGGGATGCAGGCAGACAGTAATGCAGCAGACGCAGTAGAAATCTACGTCGACGGAAGTTACCACGCAGGCACGAAAGAATTTTCTTACGGAATGGTCGTTCTGATCGATGGAAGAGAAGAAAAGTTTTCACAGAAAATGTCCGACCCGGAGCTGGCACAGATGCGAAACGTGGCTGGTGAGATCAAAGGAAGCGAGGCGGCGATGCAGTACGCTCTGGATCACAAAATTCCCTCTATTATCATCTACCACGATTATCAGGGGATTGCGAGCTGGTGCAACGGCGACTGGAAGGCAAATAAAGCCGGGACGATCGCGTATCGCGATTTCTACCAGAAAGCGAAAAAGAGTGTTCATATTGAATTCCGCAAGGTTAAGGGACATTCTAATGATAAATATAATGATATGGTGGATGAACTTGCAAAAGAAGCACTTGGAATCCATTGACAAAATCTGTCAAAAAGCCTTATACTATCACTGACTCTGGCATGACCAGAGCAGAACTTTTTGAGGAGGATATTATTATGAAAAACAACAGCAGTATCAAAACCGTAGTTGCTGTCGGAATCGGCGCAGCACTGTTCTTTGTACTCGGACGTTTTGTTGCAATACCGAGCCCGGTACCAAATACAAACATCAGCCTTCAGTATGCAGTACTTGCACTTCTGGCTGCTATGTACGGACCGGTTGCAGGCGGACTGATCGGTTTCATCGGTCACGCTCTGATCGATCTTTCCTGGGGTGGAAGCCCGTGGTGGAGCTGGGTTATCACATCTGCATTTGTCGGTGTGGTCATCGGATTATTTGCCAAGAAACTCAACGTTCAGGACGGCGAGTTCGGTAAAGGCAAAGTTGTAGTATTTGTAGTTTCCAACGTGATCGCACACGTGATCGGCTGGGTAGTTGTAGCTCCTGTTCTTGACATCCTGATCTATGCAGAACCGGCAAACAAAGTTTTTGCACAGGGTGTGTTCGCAGCAGTTTCCAACAGCATTACCGGCGTGATCGTAGGTGGACTTCTTGTTCTGGCATATACCAAGACCATTGCAAAAAAAGGTTCTCTGGATATGGAATAAGATGGTTGCTTAAAAGTAATAAAGCCTTCTCATATGGCTGTTCTGGCTTGTGAAAAGGCTTTTTCTATTGCATTTGTTATTTATTGTGAGTATTAAATTTGAGGTGTTTAAATGACTGAAAAAAAATCCCCTGTTATTTCATTCAAAGATTTTTCATTCCAGTACCGGGCGCAGAAAAAGCCCACACTGACCGGAATCAATCTAGATATTTATCCGGGCGAAAAGGTGCTGATCGCTGGCCCATCGGGAAGTGGTAAGAGTACACTCGCTGGTTGCGTGAATGGTCTGAATCCTTTTTCCAATCCAGGCGAGTGCAAAGGTACGCTGACAGTAGATGGCGTAGATGCACCGCACAGCAGTATTTTTGAACTGTCTGCACATGTAGGAACTGTTCTGCAGGACCCGGATGGTCAGTTTATTGGTCTGACTGTCGGCGAGGACATTGCGTTTGCACTGGAAAACAGTTGTACACCTCAGGATGAAATGCATGAAATTACGAGACATGCCGCAGAATTGGTAGGAATCGAGAATCATCTGGATTATGCACCGCATGAACTGTCTGGCGGACAGAAACAGAGAGTCAGCCTTGCAGGAGTCATGGTGGATCAGGTAAAAATCCTTCTGTTTGATGAGCCTCTGGCAAATCTCGATCCGGCCGCCGGTAAACAGGCAATTGAGCTGATCGATGAGATCCAGAAAAAAACAGACACGACGGTTCTGATCATTGAGCATCGTCTGGAAGATGTCCTCTGGAGAAATGTTGACCGTATCGTACTGGTGAACGAGGGAAAAATCCTCGCGGACATGACGCCAGATGAACTTCTTTCTACAAGTCTGCTTGCAGATAACGGAATCCGTGAGCCGCTTTATGTGACTGCCATGCGTTACGCAGGAATTGATATTACAAAAGAGAAGAAACCTGCACACGTAGATTCTGTTGTGCTGGACGATATAGACCGTAAGAAACTTCAGGATTGGTTCGAGGCACAGCCGATTCAGGAAGATGCAGGAGAACGCGAAAAACTCCTGGAAGTCCGCAACTTAAGCTTCGGTTATACGAAAGACCATCAGACACTGCGAAATGTAAGCCTGTCGATCGATAAAGGTGAGATGGTCAGCATTGTGGGACGAAACGGTGCAGGAAAATCAACATTTTCCAAGCTGGTCTGCGGATTTGAAGACCCGGATTCCGGAGAGATTTCCTTCCACGGAAAAGATCTGTTGAAAGAAAATATCCGTCATCGTGCGAAATACATTGGATATGTTATGCAGAATCCAAACCAGATGATCTCCAAGACAATGATCTATGACGAGGTAGCACTGAGCCTTCAGAAATCTGGAATGGCAGAGGCGGAAGTTCACCAGAAAGTAGAAGATACGCTCAAAATCTGCGGGCTTTATCCATTCCGAAACTGGCCGGTATCGGCATTGAGTTTCGGTCAGAAAAAGCGTGTGACGATTGCAAGTGTACTTGTGCAGGACCCGGAACTGATCATCCTGGATGAGCCGACTGCAGGACAGGATTTCAAGCATTATACAGAGATAATGGAGTTTTTGCGTAAGCTCAATGAGCGTGGAGTGACGGTTGTTATGATCACGCATGATATGCATCTGATGCTGGAATATACACCAAGGGCGCTTGTGTTTTCAGATGGACAGCTGATCGCAGACCGCAGAGCTTCTGAAGTACTCTGTGATCCGGAACTGATCGAGCGTGCCGCGCTGAAAGAGACAAGTCTCTTTACACTGGCAAACCACTGCGAGATCACACCGCCGGAGGTATTTGTAGAAAGATTTATCGGAGAAGACAGGGAGGTGAGAAGCCATGGCCGCTAAGACTGTATTAAACTATCTGGACCGCGACAGCGTAGTACACAAGATGACAGGAACTACCAAGCTGGCATTTTTCCTGCTGTTTACGTTCGCAAGCATGATCACTTATAATATCTGGGTGCTGCTGGGGCTTTTTGCAGTTAGTCTTGCAGCGTTTAAGCTCAGCAAGATCAAATACCGCGAAGTGCGGTTTATGATGATCTTTATGCTTGTTTTTTTGCTTTTGAATAATGTGTTTATTTTCCTGTTCGACCCGAATCAGGGAACGAATCTGTATGGAACGAGACATGTGCTTTGTCATTTGTTATGGAGATATGATGTGACCGCGGAGCAGATGTTTTATATGCTGAATATCTCTCTGAAATATTTCGTGGCATTGCCGGTAGCGATTCTGTTTATTTCTGCGACAAACCCGAGTGAGTTTGCAGCGAGTTTGAATAGTATTGGGATTTCTTATAAGGTGGGGTATTCTGTGGCGATCGCACTTCGGTATATTCCGGATATCCAGAGAGATTACCATAGTATCAGCCAGGCGCAGCAGGCTAGGGGTGTGGAACTTGGGAAAAATGAGCACTTTTTTTCCAGGTTGAAGAACTCTGTCAATATTTTGTTGCCACTGATACTGACAAGTCTGAATCGCATTGATACAATTTCCAATGCGATGGAGTTGCGTGGTTTTGGAAAAAATAGGAAACGGACCTGGTATACCAGGAGGCCGTTTGCAAGACGTGATTTTATTGCCCTGGGGCTGGGCGTGGTGCTGTTGATTGTAAGTTTGACTGTAACTATTAAGTTTGGACGGTTTTATAATCCTTTCATATAGTAAGGGTACTAACTTTGCTGGGAATGGAAACTTAAGGTAGTTGGATGGGTGTTGGATTTACTGGGAAAACGGAAATTAAGGGTATTGGGATGACTGGTAGAAGAGTAAGTATATATTGGATCAAGAGAAATTTAGGTGGAAAATGGCCTGTAGAAGAGTAAGGTGTCTGGGAGTCCATAGAGCGACCGAAAATAGATGGTTTGAATTGCAATCATTTCTACTCAGGTCAATACAAGCTTTAAAATTAGATGCTGCAGCCCCTGGAATCTTGATTTACGACCAATAAACCAATAGTATGCTAAAATGGCAGGACATCTTCTCCATATAAAAGAGAAGAATCCTGCCATTCTTACATATTGCGATATCATTCATACGAAAGTCTTCTGACCTGAAACACCAAGAGAATTTTTCAAAGGGTACTACATAAGAAAAAATTCCCGTCAAACACCCAGCCCAGGGGTGGCGAGGGGACGGGCGACGTCCCTTCGCGATTTTCTTACATTCCAAATGTAAAACAAATCCCCCAGGGTACACACCCTGAAAAAACCAAATGTCAATGAAATTAACAGGTCAAAGGGCAGTCCCCTTTAATTACTGAATTGCAGCCTTCTTAACCTGCACCAGTGCCTTCGCCACCGCCGGAATAGAAATCACAATTACAGTAATAATAGCTTCTGCAACCAGATAGCTATAATTATACACAATAGGATAAACCGCAGTCAGAGATTTCGGGAAATTTTCCGGCATATAACTCATCCAATACAGATATCCCCCAAGTGCATGAAACGCACCCCTTGCGATAACCGCCGCAATATATCCCTTAAGCAGTCCATGGCTCTGCTTTGCAAAAAATCCCGCAACGCCAAGTGCAGCAAACGCAAGAATATAATCACAGCAAACCTGGAAGAAGGAAAGTACATATGGCTCCTGGATAAACTGCAGGATTCCATAAGCAAGACCGACAGTAATACCGGTTCCAACACCATACCAGTTAGCAACCAGTACAATGAACAGCATACTGCAAAGAGTAACACTTCCACCCCACGGCAGAGTAAAAATCTTCAGATAAGAAGTAACAAAAGCAAGCGCCATTGCCACAGCACAGAACACAAGCTGCCTTGTAGTAAGCTTCTGTTTCTCTGAATGCTTGCCTGCAAAATAGATCGCAGCCAGAAACAGAACGATTCCGGCGATGATCGCGATGGCATATCCGGCTGTAGTCAGCCCGCCGTCACTTGTAACCATAAAGTTAAACATAAAATAAGACCTCCCTCGTCTTCGATTGAAAACAAAGGAGATCATAAATCTCATCTAACGCATCCCTACGCTGGCATTATCCAAATCAGGTTATGGGTCGAAGTTGAAAACTTCCTCTCAGCCTGTCATACAAGCTCCCCTGTTATCAATCCGTATGTAAATTAAAAATCATCTGAATCTCCAGATATGCTCATTATAAACAAATGAAAGGGCAACGTCAAGTTTCAAAAATTTTCCACTTTTTTAAAAAGTTACTATCTGTAAACTCACCCTTTTCAATGGTAGAATTCTATCATCAGATAAAACAAACGGCCGTAACAAAAAACAACTATTTTGCATGTATCAGGGAGGAAAAATAATATGAAACGTAAAGTGGTAGCAGCGGGAATGGCAGCGATGATGACATTTTCAGTGATGGCAGGAACAGGCGCAACGATCGTAAAAGCAGATGACGAAGTGACCTTAAAGGTCTTCTCAAACCTTCCGGACCGTAAAAACGGACAGGGACTTGTAGAGCAGATGATTATATGGAAGAAAATCCAAATGTCACCATCGAAGTAGAAGCACTCGATGAGGAAGCCTACAAGACAAAATTCAAAGCCTATTCCATGGAAGGCATGCCGGATGTTGTAAGCATCTGGGGACAGCCGGCTTTCCTTGACGAAGTTCTTGACGCAGGAGTTCTTGCGGAACTGAATCAGGATGATTACAAAGACTACGGATTCATTTCCGGTTCCCTTGACGGATTTATGAAAGACGGAAAACTTTATGGACTTCCAAGAAACACAGACGTAGCAGGATTCTACTACAATCAGAAAATGTTCGAAGACAACGGCTGGGAAGCATCCATGGCACTGAATGAAGATATCCCGGAGGAAATCCGTACAAATATCCGCGTATTTACCATGCTGGTGATTGACGGCGGCAAGGGAACAGCAACTGACATTGCTGCATGGAACGGCGGCGGATATGCAGTTTCTGCTGATTCCGAAGTCAAAGAAGAAGCTGTAAAATTCCTCAATTACATGTACCAGCCAGACAAACTTTCCAAATATGGATGGGAAAACGGTGTAGGAATGTCTGCACAGGATCAGAGCGCATACATGACCGGAGATGAAACAGAACTCCAGATGCAGTTTGTAGACGCAGTCAACAATGCAACAAGCGTATCCGGTACCCCGATCAACGACTGTGGACCGTCTGCATTCAAGACAAGCATTGAAAGCGAGATCCAGAGCGTATCAAACAGAAGCATCAGCCTCGTACTTCCGGGACTTTTGTTATTCTTTTTTGCAATCCTCGCACCGATCTGTCTGAGTGTGTACTACGGATTTACGGAATATTCCGGAATGGGAACAGCGACCTTCATCGGAATGGAAAACTACAAAAAACTGATGACCGACAATGTAATCTGGTCCGTACTGATAGTACTGATCTGGCACGGCTTTGGATGGGGCATGCTGATCTATTACACAGGGTTCAAAAACATCGACCCGGTTCTCTATGAAGCAGCAACGATCGACGGAGCAGACCAGAAAACGACTTTCCTCAAGATCACACTTCCACTGATGAAACCGGTCATTCAGGTAAACGTGACCATGGCAGTCATCTCCGCATTAAAACAGATGGAGACAGTCTATCTTCTCACAAACGGCGGACCTGGAAACAGCACACAGTTTGCGGCAAACTATCTGTATCAGCAGGCATTCAGATCTTTCCGCTGGTATGGCTGGTTGATTTTTCACTCGCAAGCAGCACGGAAATGTTTACAAGCGGACTTCTCATCATCCCGCAGAAGATCCAGTGGGGAAATTATGTCAAAGCATTTGTAGACGGACACTTCCTATTATATCTCAAGACCATCGCGATCTATCCGGAAAACGGCATCCGCCCGTATCTTCGCTGTATGGACGGAAGCACCTATATCAATGACCTGGATGTGGTGCGGAGTACGGATATTTATGGGGAAACCCTGGCAAGCAAAAATGGCATGGTGTGGAAAAGTGTTCCGAAAGGCAACGGCGATACGTATCTTACCAATCGTTCTGATAAGATCGTGCTCTATCGTGAGATTTTTGATCTGACGCAGAAAAAAACGCTGGGCTATATCGCAATCGGTGTCAGCCAGGAATATTTCCAGAATCTGTGCCAGAATATCACCAAAAATGAAAAAGAGAGCGTCCTCATCCTGGACAAAAACGGCGGAGAGCTTGTCAAGACGGGAACTCTTCCGGAGAAACTGGAAGATTATCTGACGGGCGAAGATTTTATCCAGCAGAATTATAAAGAACGTGAGAAACATTTTACTTACGGAGATCATGAAGTGATCTGCACACAGACGGACAAAAACTCCAGTATTGTCTGCAAAGTCGTCCCGGCATATGGTCTGCAGATGCAGGTGCAGGATATCGCCTATATGCCGTTGATCTTGCTGATCGGTATGCTGATCGGACTGATGCCGCTTTTGATGATCATTTCAAATCTGGTGACCAAGCCGCTGCGCAGGCTGTGCGAAGCGATCAATGAATTTTCTACCGGTGATTTTGAGCAGCAGGTAGAGGTCATGACACACGATGAAGTAGGAGAAGTGGCGGAATGTTTTAACAAGACCACCGGAGAGCGAAATCACGGCGGCAAGCTGAAACCGGAATACCGCAAACGCTGGGCAGAATATATCTGCCGATATATCGAAGAATACAGGAACAGAGGCTATCACGTCACCAAACTGACGATGCAGAACGAGCCAAAAGCAGTTCAGACCTGGGATTCCTGCATTTATACAGCAGAAGAGCAGAAAGAATTTCTCCGGGATTATCTCTGACCGTCACTTAAAGCACACGGCCTGGATGACATCGGGATTTATCTGTGGGATCACAACAAAGAGCGTGTTTTTGAATGGGCAGAGACGATCATTGATACAGAGACGACCAGTATGATCCGTGGAATGGCATTTCACTGGTACAGTGGAGATCATTTCGAAGCACTGCGCATGATCCGTGAGAAGTACCCGGACAAGCAGCTCCTTCTCTCAGAAGCCTGCATTGAATACAGCAAGTTTTCTGCAGACGATTATCTGAACAATGCACAGAAATATGCCTACGACATGATGGAAAATCTCAACGAAGGGATGAACACCTTCCTCGACTGGAACCTGATCCTGAACGAAGAGGGCGGTCCGAACCATGTAGGAAACTTCTGTGATGCGCCATACCTCTTTGACCGTGACAGTAAAGAACTTAAAGAAAGCAATATCCTCGGCTATCTCTGGCATTTCACCCATTTCCTTGAGCCGGGAGCAGTCCGAATCGGCGTGAGCAGATACACCGACAAACTTGAAGTAACAGCCTTCGAAAAAGATGACAAGATCACCTTCGTCATCCTGAACCGGACCGATGAAGAACTCACAGCACATATCCGCCTCGGAGAATACTGTACAGAGATTACTGTTCAGCCGAAGTCCATCGGGTCCGGCGTGATGACGGAGTGGAAATAAATTAATAGTTGACATTTCGATAACTATGGCATATGCTAATAATAGCTAAGAAGTGAGGATAAACTTCCATAAGGCAAAACGAAAACCCCCAGAGTTGCCGCTCTGGGGGTTTTCTTGCTCGTTAACGGTGAGCTGTTCCGTTTAGGCTGTTGCTGCCTATCGTCTTCCGCTCAGCCATTTGCATATGTAGTAGCTAGCTACGTTTGCTAACACGGAGACAAGAAATGAGGATAAAAATTCTTCCATAAGATTCACATCCTTCCTGCTGGAGGGTCGGCAGCATTTATAGTATAACACAAAGAAGAACAAAATGGGCGTAAAATATAAAATGTTTAGTACTGAAATATCAAAATGTAATCTTTAACGTTTTCAAGTTTTTTGACTTTAAACCCCAAAAGCACTTGTGTTTACAGGTTACTATGAGCTATACTGAAATGGTATCTGTCCGGAGCCTTATGTTTCGGGCGTATGTGAAAATTGGGAGAGGGTTTAAATTATGATTGTTACTTTAATTGAGAAAATTTACAGCTTTCTGTGGGGAAATCTGGTGCAGATTCCGCTGCCGGGAGGCAGTTCACTTGGAATTTCACTGTTGATCATCCTGCTGATTCCTACAGGAATCTATTTTACGATCAGGACACGTTTCCTGCCGATCCGTCTGTTTCCGGATATGGTAAGTGCGCTGGTTGAGAAGAAGAAGGACAAAAACAGCCTGTCATCGTTCCAGACACTGGTCGTATCGACAGCGACCAGAGTTGGTATGGGAAATCTGGTCGGCGTGGTTGCGGCGATATCAGCCGGAGGAGCCGGGGCAGTGTTCTGGATGTGGATCACAGCACTGGTCGGTTCGTCCACCGCCTTTATCGAGGCGACACTAGCACAGCTCTACAAAGAAAAAGACCCGCTGTATGGCGGTTACCGGGGCGGTCCGGCATACTATATCCATGCATACATAGAAGAAAAACAGCGCAAAAAGAGAAAGAAAGTCGTGCTCTCTGTATTATTTGCAATCTCCGGTCTGATCTGCTGGTGTGGTATCAGCCAGGTTATCAGCAATTCTGTTGTTTCTTCCTTTAAGAATGCATTTTCTATTCCGCCGATCTATACGACGGTTGTACTGGTTGTAGTTGCAGCAGTGATCGTGCTTCGTAAGAATGCGACAGTCAAAGTGCTTGATATGGTCGTGCCGGTAATGGCAGTGTGCTATTTTGCAATCACAATTTTAATTATTGTGATGAACATTGGAAGCCTTCCGGGAGTTTTTGCAAGGATCTTTCAGGAAGCATTTGGACTTCGTCAGGCGGCAGCCGGCGGTTTCGGCGCAGTACTGATGAATGGAATCAAGAGAGGTCTGTTTTCCAACGAGGCAGGTTCCGGCTCTGCACCGTGTGCGGCAGCAGCGGCAGAATGTGATCAGCCGGTTAAGGCAGGACTTGTACAGGCACTTGGTGTTTTTGTAGATACGATCGTGATCTGCAGCTGTACTGCAATGATCATGCTCCTCGCACCGGAAGAAAAAGTCGCAGGACTTTCCGGAATGGATCTTCTGCAGACGGCAATGGAACATCATCTCGGAAGATTCGGCGTGATCTTCATTGCAGCGACACTGTTCCTGTTTAGTTTTTCCACCTTCCTTGGAATCCTGTTTTATGCGAGAAGCAATGTGGCCTATCTTTTTGGAGATAACTGGGCATCCCAGACTGCATACAAAGTTCTTGCACTTATTATGCTGTTCATCGGCGGTCTTGCGGCCTATACTTTTGTATGGGACCTTGGCGATGTGGGAATCGGCCTTATGACAGTCTTCAACATCATCATCCTGTACCCGCAGGGCGAAAAAGCATTGCGAGAGCTCAAAAAATACGAAGAAAGCAAAAAAGCAAAATAAATCAAAAGTCTTCCGGAACAAAAATTCTGGAAGACTTTTTTTATAAAAAACAAATTTGCAAAACTCTGGAGTATACTGAAAGTATAAACAACAGAACATACTTCTGAAGGAGGAAACATGATGGAAAATTTAAAGACAATGTGGAAAAAGACAGCGTGTGCAATTATGATTGTGGCAGTATTGGTCACTGGAATCCTGACACCGGCACAGACGACACAGGCGGCAGTTTACAGTTGGATGAGGACTGCAAAAACAATGTATCTTAACAGGACGATCAACGGAACGGCAAGAAATAATGTAAAACCGACGCTGATGGATCCATATGACTGTTATGACGATTATTTTTATGTGAAAATTCCGGCAAGAATGGAACTATATCTTTCCATTTCTGTAGAGGGAACTTCTCCGTTTGATTTTATCAGAGTTTATAATAACAGTGGAAATGAAATCGGTTCTGTGTACAGTGGATGGGCTTATAACAGAAGCTCAAATAGATGTTATATCAAGATAAAAATGAATTTAAACGGCGGTTCTTATTATATCCGTCAGGCAGATATTTATAGATCCAACAGCGAAAAACACCGCTATTCCGTACGGCTTACCGGTCAGTTTGCAAATGCAGTTTCCTTCAGCGGACTCAGAAAGGCTTACTCCGGAGCCGCGAAATTAACATGGAGACGATTCAGTGGTGTAGATGGCTATGAAATCTTCCGGAGCACTTCTGCCCGTGGCACTTACAGACGAATTGCAACCGTCGGAAGAGGAACTACTTCCTGCACAAACCGCGGACTCAGAAGAAACGCCAGATACTACTACAGAATCCGTGGCTACAAAAACATAAACGGAACAAGAGTATACACAAAAACTTCTGCAACAAGATCTGTCAGAGTATAGCAAAATAATAAAATATCTGTATATCCCAGGCATCCGGCTTTTCGAAACCGGGTGCCTGATTTTGAGTTCACCTGCTTAATGCGACATCCCATTGGTTTTTGCACAGAAAAATAGTATAATTTTTTCAGCAAAACTTAAAGGGGAAGAAGGAGCATATATGGCGTCGACATTCGAAAAAATGATACAGGATTTCAGCAAAAAAGACACAACGAAACTTCTTGAATAACTGCGCGCCGCATTCTCGTTACTTCTAGTATTTCATCCTTTAATTAACTCGACTTTTT
>NZ_FR886688.1:0-14242 GCF_000436615.1 Blautia sp. CAG:237 | reverse complement strand
CCCTACAGTATATGACAAAGATGCAGAATGCAGTCATATCTGGGAAACTGTGACAGACAGCAATGCAACCTGCGGCAAAGCAGGAAAACGCCATCAGGAATGTACCGCATGCCAGGCAAAGAAAACTCTTTCAGATATTCCGGCGACAGGCAAGCATAAATGGGGCAAATACACTGTAACCAAGAAAGCAACCGTATTTGCACAGGGACAGGAAACGAGAACCTGCAGTGTCTGCAAAAAGAAAGAAACCAGAAAAACAGCGAAATTAAAAGCTGCATTGAATCTTTCAGCATATGCATTCCCGCTTCAGAGAGGAAAAACAGTAACCATAAAATCATCCGGTCTCAAAAACGGAGATTACGTGAAACTGGTAAGTTCAGCAAAAAGTTCTGTTTTAAAAGCTGTAAAACTCAAAAACGGTAATATCCGGCTGACAGCTCAGAGAAGCACAAGCAAAAAGGCAGTAGCTGTAAAAGTACTGGTCAAAACCGCCGGCGGTGCAAGCAGAACTATAACAGTTACCGTCCAGAGCAACCAGGTAACAACAAAGAAGATTACCGGCATTGCCAGAAGTCTTAGCGTAAAACGGGGAAAAACCATTACGTTAAAACCTGCTCGTTATCCGTTTACCAGCCAGGAAAAAATAACCTATACAAGTTCCAATAAGAAAATCGCGACAGTAGATGCAAATGGGAGAGTAAAAGGAATAAAAACAGGAAGTGCCGTGATCACGGTAAAATCCGGAAAAGCAGTATACAAAACTACGGTAAAAGTTACAAAGTAATTTAACCAAAGCGCGGGATGCAGAAATGTATCCCGCGTTTTTTGCGGGAATAGAAAGTATAAGCAAGGATACAATAAATAAAAGATTTTTTGTTATACTGAGAAATGACATAATATAACACCTGTGCAGAAATTTGACATTTCATAAAAAAAGATGCAATTTAAGGTGCAAAAAGGCAGAAGTATGTTATAATAGAAGCGTTACAGAAAAATGGCAGCAATGAGGAATTCATCCATTTTGCTGATTGCAGGGGAGTATAGAATGAACAACGAAGAAAATAAGGGAACTTTGCCGGAGGATGATGTAGGCAGACCAGATGAGACTACAGATATCGAAGACAGAATCAATGCGACATTGGATAAAATTCTGGATGATGACGAGGATGAGTTTGACGATATACAGGTTGATTACGAGGATCCGGAAGATGAAGAACCAGATAATGAAGCTCCGGACGAGGAAAATCGTGAGATAAGGGAAACTGAGGACGACTACGAGAAGACAAAAGTATGGACTGATTCTTCGGAAGAAGCAGATGAAGAGGAATCAGAAGAAGTGATGGAAGAAGAACCGGAACAAGAGGAAGAAGTTCCGGCAGTTCGAAGCAGACACAAGTCAGCACGTCCCGGTCCGGTAATTTATGTTCCAATGGATGAGCTGGATCAGAATTCAGATGTTCCACCAGGAACCAGAGCCAAGAAGAAAACTCACAAAGGCCTGAAAATCTTTGGTCTGGTGATGCTGATGATAATAGTTCTGGGTGGATGTGCCTACGGCGGAATCAGTTATTATTTTACAGATCGTTTCTTTGAGGGAACCTGGATCAATGGAGTTGACTGTTCGCAGAAGACAGCATATGAAGTAGAGCAGCTTATGGCAGAAAAACTCAGTGAATACTCCATTGAAGTTTCTTCCAGAAATATAGCTGCGCAGACGATCAGAGGCGAGGACATTGATTACCAGTATATGTCTACTGGCGAAATCCTTCAGCTTCTTAAGAAACAGAAACCATATGAATGGATCAGGGGTCTCTACGAACAGAAAAGCTACACCGTATCCGAGAATGTCGGCTATAATAAGACACTTCTTCAGGAACAGCTCAAATCTCTGAATTGTGCACAGGCCGAGAATCAGGTAGAACCGGAGAATGCCTATGTGGCATTTCGGGATAATCAGTTTGTGATCGTACCGGAAACAGAGGGAAGCAAACTGAACATCAAAGAAGCATACAAACTTCTTGATGCGGCAGTGGAAGCTAATGAAGCAAGTATAGATTTCAGTGATAACCAGGATGCTTACGTATCCGCAGAAGTGACCCAGGATGATCCGGCACTTCAGTCAGCACTGGAAGCATGCAACAACTATACGAAGGCAAGCATTACTTATACATTTGGTGACCAGAGTACGACACTGGATGGTAATACGATTAAGGACTGGCTGCAGTTTGATGAGAAAGGTCAGCTGGTATGGGATGACAATTCTTTCCAGCAGCACGTGGCAGATTATGTTGCACAGCTTGCAGCAACTTATGATACTGTTGGTACAGAGAGAGAGTTTCAGGCAACAAGCGGAAGAACAGTGTATGTATCCAGTTCCGTCTATGGATGGAAGATCGATCAGGCGGCAGAAACTGCTCAGCTGAGTCAGGAGATTCAGTCAGGAACACAGACAACGCGGGAACCTGTTTATTCTCAGACAGCGAATGCTTATGGTGTGAATGACCTGGGTAATACTTATATTGAAGTGGATCTCAGTGAACAGCATATGTACTATTATCAGGACGGTGTGAATATTTTTGAATCAGATTTTGTGTCCGGTAATATGAGTTATGCTGACCGTCAGACACATGCCGGTATCTTCACCTTATATTATAAGAAGAGTCCGGATGTACTGAGAGGCGGACAGAAGGGAACTGCAAATTATTATGAACAGCCGGTACAATACTGGATGCCGTTTGACGGAGGTATTGGTTTCCATGATGCAGACTGGAGAGACGAATTTGGCGGTGACATTTATCTGACAAGTGGATCTCATGGATGCATAAATCTTCCACCGGAAAATGCAGAGGTACTGTATGATCTGATTCAGTATGACGTTCCGATCGTATGCTTTTACTAAAGAATTACAGGAGAGAAAATAATGGGAAAATCATTTGATTTTTTGCTTACGGCAGCAGCACTGATCGCAGGAATCCTGCTTCTGACAGGACACGGAGATTTTTTACTCAAAGGAGGAAATGCAGAACTCCGCAAAGCGAAATACGATGAAGCCAAGATGACCAAGGGTTCCGGCGTGGCACTGATTTTGATCGGTATTCTGACAGGAATTGACTCCTATACAGAGGGAATAGCATCAGAAATCATTTATGTGATTCTGTTACTGCTCGTTATGGTAGGACTTGGACTTTACCTCAAATACAAATGCAAAAAGAAATAAAAATAATCAAAACAGGAGCGTGGAAACGATTTCGAAGTTTCCACGCTCCTGTTACTTTTCAGGATATTTTTTAACAAAAAAGATCGACGAGATCCATTGGCTTACGGATGATCTCATCCGGTTCCGGTACATCTCCGAATCCATAGGAAGCAAAGACAAACGGAACGCCAGCCTTGCGGCAGGAAAGGAAATCTCCCATGGTGTCACCGACATAAACCGGGGATTTCATATCATAAGTTCTGGCGATGAGGGAGATGTTGGAACCCTTATCGAGATTGTTATCACCATTGCACAGATGACCTTTGAAATATTTGCCGAAGCCGGTGGCTTCAAGAAATACTTCAATATAGCCGGCCTCACAGTTGCTCACGATATACAGCGGGTATTTCTCAGCTAAAAGCTGGAGGGCTTTCTCCAGATCTTCGTACAGAGGGGCGCATTCCTTAAGAAGTGCTTCATGCTCTGCGTTACAGCATCGGTCGATCAGACGGAGCTGTTCTTCTCTGGAGGCATCTGGAAAAATCTGCTTTGCAATATCCGGAAGCGGCTGTCCGAACATAGAAGCAATGATCTCAGCCGTCAGAGGAAGTTCGATCTGTTCAACATTGCGGAGATAGTTTTCCCAGGCTTTCGCCACGATTCCGGTGGAATTCCACAAAGTTCCATCTACATCAAAAATAATACTGTCCATAATATAGTCCTTTCAGGAAAAAAATGAGATTTATCATACTGGTAAAATTGCCTTAATTCATATTCTATATGGTAAAATAAAAAAAATCAACTGTCTTTTAGCGGGATTTATGGTATACTGAGGGTACTGTTTACTGATACTGATAATAATAAGACAAAAAAACAAGACAGGACTAGAAGAATGCTGAATGACATTGTAAAGCCACTGACAGAGTGGTACAGGCAGAATAAGCGCAGCCTTCCATGGAGAGACCGGCACAATGCCTATTATACCTGGGTATCGGAGATCATGCTGCAGCAGACAAGAGTGGAGGCAGTGAAGCCATATTTTCGCAGGTTCACAGAAGAACTTCCGGATCCGGCGGCACTTGCAGAGTGCCCGGAGGAGAAGCTTCTCAAACTGTGGGAGGGACTTGGGTATTACAACCGCGTCCGGAATATGCAGATTGCGGCACAGACGGTTGTGGAGGAATATGATGGTGTACTTCCGGCATCTTACGAGAAACTTCTTTCCCTTAAGGGAATTGGAAGCTATACAGCAGGAGCAATTGCATCGATCGCTTATGATATACCGGTTCCAGCAGTAGATGGAAATGTACTTCGCGTGATCACCAGGATTATAGAGGATGATGGTGATATCATGAAGCAGTCTGTAAAGAAACGGATAGAAAATAAGCTTCAGGAGATCATGCCAGGGGAGTACCCCGGAGATTTCAATCAGGCACTGATGGAACTCGGCGCAGTTGTCTGTGTGCCAAATGGCGAACCCAAATGCGATGTCTGTCCGGTGGCTTTTTGCTGCGGGGCAAGAGCTCATGGAACGATCGACAGATTTCCCGTCAAAGCACAGAAGAAAGACAGGAAGCTGGAAGATCGGACCGTTCTTGTGATCCAGGATGGAGAAAAGACAGCAATCCGCAGGCGTCCATCGAGAGGACTTCTTGCGGGATTATATGAGCTTCCGAATCTTAAGGGACATCTCTCTGAAGAGGAAGTACTGGAGAGCGTCAAAGCCATGGATCTGGAACCGCTTCGTATAGAAGCACTTCCGGAAGCAAAGCATATTTTTTCACATATTGAATGGAGGATGACTGCCTACAGGGTCCGTGTTTCCTCACTGGAAGAAATCCGTCAGAATGATCTGCTTTTTGTCGGTAAAAGGCAGTCCGACGATCAATATGCGATCCCATCAGCATTCAGCGCGTACACAAAATATATCAGGGAATAACACACACAGGAGGAATAATACCGATGAAAATTTTAAGTATTGCAATTCCATGTTATAATTCAGAAGCATATATGGAGAAGTGCATTGATTCCCTTCTTGTAGGAGGCGAAGATGTGGAGATACTTGTCGTAAATGACGGATCATCCGACCGCACAGCAGAGATTGCAGATGCTTATGCAAAGAAATATCCGACGATCGTCAAGGCAATCCACCAGGAAAACGGCGGTCACGGCGAAGCAGTCAACGCAGGAATCAGAAATGCAAGCGGACTTTATTTTAAAGTCGTGGACAGCGACGACTGGGTAAATGCAGAAGCGTATGAGCAGATCCTCAAGACTCTGGAAGAACTTATCCGCGGACCAAAGACTGTTGATCTTCTGATCAGCAATTTCGTATATGAGAAACAGGGCGTAGCAAGGAAAAAGGTCATGCAGTACAGACACTGTCTCCCGGTAAACGAAATCTTTGAGTGGGACAAGGTGCGTATGTCTAAGGGAAAATATCTCCTCATGCATTCCATGATCTACCGTACTGAACTGCTCCACGAATGTGGTCTGGAGCTTCCGAAGCATACGTTTTATGTAGACAACCTGTTTGCATTTGAGCCGCTTCCATATGTTCAGAACATGTATTATCTGGATGTGAATTTTTATCGTTACTTCATTGGCCGTGATGATCAGTCTGTAAATGAGAAGGTTATGATCAAGAGGATCGACCAGCAGATCAGAGTTAACAAACTGATGACAGATGCTTTCCACAGATGTCAGTTCAGTAACAAGCACCAGAAGAAATATATGCTCAGTTACCTGGATATCATCACAACAGTTTCTTCCATCATGCTGGTACGCGCCGGCACACAGGAAGCACTCGATAAGAAAAAAGAACTCATGGAATACATCCGTGAGCTGGACCGCTGGCTGTACCATAAACTTCGCTACAGTGTCCTCGGACGTGCAGCAAATCTTCCAGGCAGAGCCGGCAGAAAGATGTTCGTGGCAGCTTATAAAGTATGCCAGAAATTCTATGGATTCAACTAAAGAAATAATATAAGAAACGAAAGGCTTTCAGCAGGGATACGATAATTCCTGTCGAAAGCCTTTAATAGTTTCTGTTTACGGAAGAATGATCTTCACCGGTTCTTTCTCGATAGAAACGGAAAAAGTCTCCTGAATGCCGGCGGATTCTCCGTCTTTATGTACCGCAAGTGGGACAGTACTGAATACTTCGACCTTTTTGCAGCGGAAGATATGGATTCCGGTGAACTGTGTATGCTTGCCCCAGAATGCAGTCGGAAGACAGAAGAGAACCTTAAGCTTGCTCAGTCCGTCGACAACGATCACATCAAGATATCCGTCAGAAGGGCTGGCATCAGGGCAGAATTTGAAGCCGCCGCCCTCGTATTTCTGGTTCATCACTGCCGCGAAATATACCTTGTGGAATGGGTAGATACGTTCTTCATCCATCCGGAGTGTCACAGGAACAGGCTTCAGGAACAGAAGCTGTTTCAGCGCGACAAAGAGATAAACAAGTTTCCCCAGGCCCACACGGTTAAGTATTTTTTTCATAGGGGTGACGCTTACTTCGTGGCATACTGCAGCGTCAAACCCGATACCGCAGCTGATCGCGAAATGACTTTTGCGTCCCTTGATGGAGATGACCGGGACATCCATGGATGCGATGTGTTTTCTTTTGAGGATGCAGTCCAGTGCCTCGTGCGGGTCCTGTGGGAGCTGCATGCTGCGGCAGAAATCATTCCCGGATCCTGTCGGGATATAACCAAAATAAATACAGGACAGATCCTTAACACCGGAAAGAACCTCCTGGATCGTACCGTCACCGCCGACTGCGATCAGATAAACAGGATGTTCCGGTGATGCTTTTGCTGTGATGGAAGCCGCCAGTTTGACCGCATGACCGCGGTATCCGGTAAAGACAGCCTTGTAAGAAATATGTTTCTGTCGAAGAGTCCTGCGAAGTTCCTTCCATATAAGAGCACCTTTCCCTGAGCGGGAATTAGGATTTACGATAAAATAATACATAATATCCTCCAAAACGATTCTTTTTTTATGATAACATTGTTTTCTGTAATTTACAATCAGGACTTGCCTTTACAAAGATTTAACAGTCAAAAGACTAAAGATTTTACGAAGCGTGCGTATACTTGGCTTAAATTGAAAAATGAGAGAGGTAAAAATAAATGATCTACTTGGTAGAAGATGATGAAAGTATCCGCGAGCTTGTGGTATATACACTAAAAAGTCAGGGATTGGATGCAAAAGGATTCGAACGCCCATCCCTTTTCTGGAAGGAACTGGAGAAACAGGTTCCGTCCTTGATCCTTCTGGATGTGATGCTTCCGGAGGAGGACGGAATCTCCATTCTTAAGAAACTCAGGACAAGACCGGACACCAGGAAACTTCCGATCATCATGCTGACAGCAAAGGGAAGCGAATATGATGTCGTGATGGGACTGGACAGCGGTGCAGATGACTATATTCCGAAGCCGTTCCGGATGATGGAACTCATCTCCAGGATCAAGGCAGCACTTCGAAGAGCAGAGGACAAAGGCGCAGAAGAATACCGGCTTGAGAACCTTTATGTATGCCCGGTCCGCCATGTAGTGACTGTTGACCAGGAGCCGGTTACCCTGACACTTAAGGAATATGAGATGCTGTGCCTGCTGCTTAAGAACAGCGGAATGGTCCTTTCCAGAACACAGCTTCTGAACCAGATCTGGGGTTATGAATTTGATGGAGAAAGCAGAACAGTGGATGTACATATCCGTACGCTGCGGCAGAAACTTGGCAGTGCCGGAGATCTGATCGAAACAGTACGGGGCGTCGGTTACAAGATAGGAAGATGAAAATCTTCCTTTTTTGTTGGTCAAAATGCAATTCTATGATATACTCATTTTCAGAGAAAACTTCTGAGAGGATTTAGAATAAATGAAATCATTGGTAATTGCGGAGAAGCCTTCCGTGGCAAGAGACATTGCAAGGGTTTTCCATTGTAATCAGAAAGGGAACGGAGTCCTGGAAGGAAAGGACTATGCTGTGACCTGGGCACTGGGACACCTGGTAACTCTGGCAGATCCTGAAGAATATGATAAGAAGTACATGAAATGGGATATGCAGACGCTCCCTATGATGCCGGATAAGATGAAGCTGGTCGTGATCCGCCAGACATCGAAACAATATCAGGCGGTCAAGACGCAGCTTTTCCGTAAGGACATCGGAGACATCATCATCGCCACAGATGCCGGAAGAGAGGGCGAACTCGTAGCAAGATGGATCCTGGACAAATCCGGATGCCATAAGCCAATCAGGCGATTATGGATCTCATCCGTGACAGACAAAGCGATCAAAGACGGATTCCAGAATCTTAAAGATGGAAGAGAGTACAATAACCTGTACAGAGCGGCTGTGGCGAGAGCAGAGGCAGACTGGCTGGTGGGAATAAACGGAACACGAGCCCTGACCTGCAAATACAATGCGCAGCTTTCCTGCGGTCGTGTGCAGACCCCTACCCTTGCGATCATAGCAATGCGCGAAGAAGAAATACGAAACTTCAAACCGAAGGATTACTATGGAATATCTTTACAGGCAGGAGAAGTACAGTGGACCTGGAAAGATCCAAAGAGCGGAAGCTTCCGTACTTTCCAGAAAGAACGTGCAGAGGAGATCACACAGAGCGTCCAGAATGGACAGATCGAAATCACTGCTATCACAAAGAAACCAAAGAAGACAATGGCACCGGGGCTCTATGATCTGACAACTCTCCAGAGAGAGGCAAATCAGAAATACGGATTTTCTGCCAAGGAAACCCTGAATATTATGCAGCGCCTTTATGAAAATCACAAAGTCCTGACCTATCCGAGAACAGATTCACGTTATATCGGCAAGGATGTAGTCCCGACACTCAAAGAAAGACTCAAGGCTTGCGGTACAGGTCCGTATCGTAAACTGGCAGGAGCACTTCTGAACAAACCGATCCGCACAAATGGAAGTTTTGTGGACGATAAACGGGTCAGTGACCACCATGCGATCATTCCGACAGAGCAGTTCGTGCAGCTTGACCATATGACAAACGAAGAGCGCAAGATCTATGATATGGTGGTAAAACGCTTCTTAAGTGTTCTGTATCCGCCATTTGAATACGAGCAGACTTCAATGGAGGGGACAGCAGGCGGTTATACCTTTGCTGCCAACGGAAAGACAGTCTTAAGTGCCGGCTGGAAAGAAGTCTACGAGGGTGGATTCCAGGAAGAGGACGACACAGAAGAAGAAAAACTCAAAGACCAGAAACTTCCTGTCTTTGAAAAGGGACAGAAACTTCGTATCACACAGGTACACCTGAATTCCGGCAAGACCAAAGCCCCGGCACGTTTCACAGAGGCAACACTGCTTGCAGCGATGGAAAATCCAGTCAAATACCTTTCCACGAAGGACAAACAGGCTGCAAAGACTCTGGGAGAAACGGGAGGACTTGGAACCGTAGCAACCAGGGCAGACATTATAGAGAAACTTTTCCACAGCTTTATGATGGAAAAGAAAGGCAACGAGATCTATCTGACTTCCAAAGCAAAACAGCTTCTGGAACTGGTTCCGGAGGACTTAAAGAAACCGGAACTGACAGCAGACTGGGAAAAGAAACTTTCTGACATTGCGAAAGGAAAACTTAGACAGGACACCTTTCTGAGTGATATCCGCGACTATACAAATGAGATCGTCAGTGAGATAAAAACGGGACCGGGAACATTCCGGCACGATAACCTGACGAACAAGATCTGCCCGACCTGTGGCAAGCGTCTTCTGGCAGTCAACGGAAAGAACAGCAAGATGCTGGTCTGCCAGGACAGAGAGTGCGGCTACCGTGAGACGATCTCACGAACAACAAATGCCCGCTGTCCGAAATGCCACAAGCGTATGGAAATGCTGGTCAAAGGCAAAGAAGAAACCTTCGTATGTGCCTGCGGTTACAAAGAAAAACTGTCTTCTTTCCAGGCAAGACGAGAGAAAGAAGGGGCAGGAGTCAAGAAACGTGATGTCCAGCGATACCTGAAACAGCAGCAGAAAGAAGCCAACGAGCCGGTAAACAACGCTTTTGCACAGGCGCTGGCAGGACTGAAACTCGACTGATACAAAACTACAAAATAATTAAGATAAAGGAGAAGCCGTTATGCCTGTATTTGATTTCAGCAATGCAACAACCGAAAAGAAAGATCCGGAATGCACCTACACCACATTCCGCTCCAATGAAACAAAACCATCTCCGGAGAAACCGATCCTGGTCCTGGACAACACAAGCCGCCAGTGGAATCATCATTCCTGTGGCGTATTCTCTAATCCAAACCAGAAATCTTCTTTTGAATTCAAAGAAGAGGATGGCGTATTCCCGGCAGATATCCTCAAGATCGATGCACGTTTCGTAAGCCTTGTCAAATGGCTTGGTGAAAACCATATCAGTGTACGATTATCAGGACAGAATACTGGAGAAGGCTATGCAGTCTACAAGATCCGAGAGACCGCATTCGGAGGCGGCACCAAGCTTTCTGCAGAGGATGGATTTCTTCAGTTTATGATCGAGCGTCTGCTCGCAAGCAATGCACCGACAGAACTTCCAGAGAACGAGGACGAGAATGAAGAGGGCGACAACATGAAGCTCACCAGTATCCAGAGCATCACAGACTTTATGACCTGTGCGGGAAGGACCATGCCGGATAACATCCGCCTCTGGGCAAGACGAAACCTTGCCGTAGCACGTTCCCATGAGGTCTCTCAGGAAGAAAGAAGACATGCACAGAGAGCACTGTCCATTATGATGAACATCCAGTGGAAGAATAATTACTTTGAATCCATCGACCCGGTAGAGGCACGCCGTATTCTTGACGAAGAACTTTACGGAATGGAGAAAGTAAAACAGAGAATCATCGAGACGATCATTCAGATTAACCGTACCCATACACTTCCGGCGTATGGACTTCTGCTTGTAGGACCGGCAGGAACAGGTAAATCCCAGATCGCATATGCCGTAGCACGTATCCTGAAACTTCCGTGGACAACTCTTGATATGAGTTCCATCAACGATCCTGAGCAGCTTACAGGAAGTTCCCGTGTTTATGCCAATGCCAAACCGGGAATCATCATGGAGGCATTTTCCATGGCAGGAGAATCCAATCTTGTATTTATCATCAATGAGCTGGATAAAGCAACCAACGGTAAAGGAAACGGAAATCCGGCAGACGTGCTTCTGACACTTCTCGATAACCTGGGATTCACAGACAACTACATGGAATGTATGGTTCCGACCGTCGGTGTATATCCGATCGCAACAGCAAATGACAAAGCACAGATCAGTGCACCGTTAATGTCCCGTTTTGCGGTCATTGAACTTCCGGATTATACAGCAGAAGAGAAGAAAGTCATCTTCTCCAAATTTGCCCTTCCAAAAGTTCTCAAGAGAATGAACTTAAGAGAAGAAGAGTGCGTGATCGCACCGGATGGACTGGATGCAGTGATCGAGCAGTTTGCGGATACTACAGGAATCCGTGATTTGGAGCAGGCGGCAGAGCATATCGCAGCAAATGCGCTGTATCAGATCGAGGTAAATAAGGTATCCTCTGTAACATTTGATGCAGAGATGGTGAAGAAATTATTTGAGTAAGGCGCAAAGATCAGTATATAAACAAAATAGTATAGAATACAGACAGGGAGCAGATCCATAGTGGAAATGCTCCCTGTCTGTATATTATCTGCGTAAATTGATATTGCAGATATGTTTCTTTGATTTTATCGGAAACTCTTGAGCCAGTTTACAAGAGAATCATGCCAGATGTTGTCATCGACAGTCTTTTTCATCTGATCGGTGACAGGTCCGTTGTTAGCCATCTTTGCAAGGATGGCAGCCTGGAGTTCTTCGACGGTCATGCCTTCCGGAGCCTTGTTCGGGTCAACCTTGACAGGTTCTTTTGCTGTGGATTTTTCTGATGCCTCGGTAACTTTTTCTTCTGTAGCGGCAGTTTCCTTTGTGGCAGTGCTGATAGTATTTACATCTGTACTTTCGGAAGCAGTTTCTTTTTCCTCTGTCTTTGTGGCAGATGTTTTTTCAGCAACTGTAGTCTCTTCAGCAACAGCAGTCTCTTCGGCAGCAGGAGTCTCTTCTTTGACAGATTCTTTAACAGCTTTTTCCTTCACCTCTACCTTGACAGGCGTGTACTCCGGCATATCACCGGCAGGTACCCAGATCTCACCGCTGTTTGCATGAACACATACATTGATGCGTTCGCCCTCGACAGAAACTTTCTGACCGGTCAGAGTGCCGACATATTCAGATGCATTTCCGGCAGGGAGGTTCATCCAAGCATCGTTGTCATCATTGTTGACAGTTACGACCACGCGCACACCGTCCAGATCACGGGCAAAAGCAAACTGGCGGTTAGTAAGCTGCAGTTCTGCATAACTTCCGTAACTCAGAGCCGGGGTATTCTGTCTGATCTTTCCAAGAGCGGCAACCAGAGCTGTACATGGATTTGTTTCTTTCGCATCTGCGTAGTCTGCAAGAACCAGGGCAGGTCTCAGGCTGTCATCAGAGGAACGTTCCTTGCGTCCTTCAATTCCAAACTCAGAACCATAATAGATACTTGGAACTCCCGGAAGAGTATAAAGAAGTACATGAACCGGATTAAAATGCGCTTTATTGGACAGTTTGGTGTAGATTCGTTCTACATCGTGATTGTCAACAAAGTTGTACAGATCAAGATTTCCCATGTTCTGGAGATATTTCACTGTATGTGCGATCTCGAAATAGTTATGGTCATTGTGTCCACTGTAAAGAGCTTTGTGCAGAGCATAGTTTGTGACACTGTGCAGTGTCTCGCCATTTACCCAGCGGCTGTAATCGCCATGGATAACTTCACCCATCAGCCAGAAATCAGGTTTGACTTCCTCGGCAGTACGGCGGAGTGCACGCATGAAATCAAAATCCAGGACATCAGCGGCATCCAGACGGATTCCATCGACATCAAACTCAGAAACCCAGTAGCGGATCACATCACAGATATAATTCTGGACTTCCGGATTTCGCTGGTTCAGCTTGACAAGCAGATTGTATCCGCCCCAGTTGTCATAGGAAAATCCGTCATTGTATTCATTGTTTCCCCAGAAATTGACATTGCAGTACCAGTTAAGGTACTGAGAATGTTCGCGGTTCTTCTGGATATCCTTGAATGCAAAGAAATCACGTCCTGTGTGGTTGAATACACCGTCGAAGATTACTTTGATGCCTTTTTCGTGACATGCTTTGACAAAAGCGGTCAGGTCTTCGTTTGTTCCAAGACGGGAGTCAAGCTTCTTATAATCGGTGGTTTCATAACCATGTCCGACACTTTCGAAGAGAGGTCCGATGTACAGGGCGGTGCATCCGATCTCTTTGATGTGGTTGATCCATGGGAGGAGAGTGTTCAGACGGTGGACAGGAGTGGTGTACTCATTCTGTTTCGGTGCACCGCAAAGTCCAAGTGGATAGATGTGATAAAAAATTGCTTCATTGTACCAACTCATAGGTTATCATCTCGTTTCGTAGTTATTTTTTTATCGCCGGAATGCTGCATGAAACAGAACATGCCCGGTATAAAAATAATGGGGCTGTCCGTATGTACGGCAGCCCCTCTTTGGTTCAAATATGAAATTATAACTGAGGACCAGCAGCAACAAGTGCTTTACCAGCTTCATTTCCTTCATATTTAGCGAAGTTCTTGATGAATCTTGCAGCAAGATCTTTTGCTTTTTCTTCCCACTGAGCAGCATCTGCGTATGTGTCACGTGGGTCAAGGATTCCTGTATCAACGCCTGTAAGTTCTGTAGGAACTTCAAAGTTGAAGTATGGAATTGTCTTGGTAGGAGCGTTGTTGATATCTCCGTTGAGGATAGCATCGATGATACCACGAGTGTCTTTAATGGAGATACGTTTGCCTGTTCCATTCCATCCTGTGTTAACGAGGTAAGCTTTTGCTCCGCTCTGTTCCATTTTCTTAACAAGCTCTTCTGCATATTTTGTTGGGTGCAGTTCCAGGAATGCCTGGCCGAAGCAAGCTGAGAATGTAGGTGTAG
>NZ_FR886687.1:24447-35089 GCF_000436615.1 Blautia sp. CAG:237 | reverse complement strand
CAAGTTGTCCGGGGTTCGAATCCCCGATGTCTCACTTGAAACACTATCGTTTAGATAGTGTTTTTTATTATTTTATTAGGAAGTTTGGATGCTATCCTATCCTGCGGATATGGCGGAATTGGCAGACGCGCCAGATTTAGGTTCTGGTGTTGAACGACGTGCAGGTTCAAGTCCTGTTATCCGCATTTTTTATAAGGCTTGGAAGCCTTATGATCCAGTTTCCCACTGCGTGGGGATATTTCGCAAAGGGACTTCACCAGTCCCTCTGCACACCCTGGGCTTTTTTGGAAGCATGAGCCTTGGTGTTTCAGATTTGTAATGTGTAGAAGAAAGACCGGATTCCTGGTTGCCGTGTGGGCAAGGGGAATCTGGTCTTTTTTCAGATTGTTGGTGGCGAAAGCCCATAAATAAGAGGTGCGTTGCGGTCTTATTTATGGGCTTTCTTTTGTACAGTTTTGTTTAGCTTATTAAATAATTGTTATAGGTGTTTTAGTTCGGCGGTTAGGTGACCGGTTTGGTCTAGGTTTACGATGGCGTAGCTTGGCCGCCGGCCTCTTTGGCGGGGGTAGGTCAGGCTTCCGGGATTTAGGGCTAGGACACCGTCTATGGTTTCCAGAAGGGGTTTGTGGGTGTGGCCGAAGAAGACGGCGTTACAGCCGCGGTCTTTGGCTTCATCGATGACACCTGTGATATCCATGGAAACGCCGTAGTAGTGGCCGTGGGTGACGAAGATCCGGTTGTTGCCTGCTTCTACTATTTCTTCTCTTGGAAGGTCTGAGAAGAAGTCGTTGTTTCCTGAAACGATATGGCAGGGGCACTCGGTGAGGGCTTCTATGAAGATTTCTCTGCCTTCTACGTCACCGCAGTGGATCAGCATGTCGAAGGGAGTTTCCTGCATGACTGCCTGTTCGAAGTTTTCGTCTCTGCCGTGGGTGTCGCTGACTACGAGGATTTTCATCGGAGTGCGTCCTTGATGGCGCGCAGAGCCTTCCCTCTGTGGCTGATCTTGTTTTTTTCTTCCATGGAGAGTTCTGCTGAGGTGCAGCCGTACTCCGGGAGATAAAAGATCGGGTCGTAGCCGAAGCCGTTGGCTCCGCTTTCTTCGTAGCCGATCCTGCCCTCCATTGCCTCTCTTACGGTCTTGACGCTTCCATCAGGAAAAGCCGCTGCGATCGCACAGACGAATCTGGCGGTTCTTTTTTCATCCGGGACTCCTTCGAGGCGTTCGATCAGTTTGGCGTTCTTGATATGATAGGAGGTATCCTCTCCCATATATCGCGCAGAATAGATTCCCGGCTCTTTGTTGAGATAGTCGATCTCCAGGCCAGAATCGTCTGCAAGAACGATCTCTCCTGTCAGGTCGCGGATCGCTTTTGCCTTGATCTGGGCGTTTTCTTCGAATGTTTTTCCATCTTCTACGATGTCGACGTGAATTCCGGCATCTTTTAAGGAAAGAAGTTCGATGTCAAGATCTCCGAGGATCTCACGTATCTCTTTCATCTTGCCTTCATTTCCTGTTGCAAAAATCACTTTTTTCATGAATCTTTTCTCCTCTTCGGCGGCTTCGGACCAAGGAACTGATAGTAGTAAGTCTTCAGCATACCATTATAGATCTTACGGTTTTTGTCCGCTTTTTTGCCAATATCGTTTTCTGTATGATCGTAGGATGTGATCAGGTACATGGACCACTTGTCCAGACGGCGGAAACTCTCTCCGATCTCTCTGTAAAGTGCCGGAAGGGCTTCTTTTTCTTCCAGACGCTCGCCATATGGCGGGTTCGTGATGATAAATCCATACGGCTTCGGATGGCTCAGATCCTTGACTGCTCTCTGCTGGAAATGGATCAGCTTGTCCACTCCTGCCATCTTTGCATTGGAACGTGCTGCCTTGAGGGCTTCCGGATCGATATCGTAACCCTGGATGTCTGTCTCAATATCGAGATTTACACGGTCCTGCGCTTCTTCCAGAGCATCATACCAGCATTTACGTGGAACCAGATGCTTCCAGTCTTCTGCAAGGAAAGAACGGTTCATTCCCGGTGCCATGTCTGCTGCCATCATCGCAGCCTCGATCGGGAAAGTTCCACTTCCGCAGAAAGGATCGACAAGGATCCTGTCTTTGTTCCACGGAGTCAGCATGATCAGCGCGGAAGCCAGTGTCTCTGTGATCGGCGCCTTGACGGTCATCTGACGGTATCCTCGTTTGTGCAGGGAGACGCCGGAAGTGTCGATCCCAATTGTTGCCACATCCTTCATAAAAGCAACACGAATCGGGAAACTTGCTCCATCTTCCGGGAACCAGGAGATCCCATAGACGCTCTTGAGTCGTTCTACGATCGCCTTTTTCATGATTGACTGGATATCAGACGGGCTGAACAGAGCACTTTTTACGGAGTTTGCCTTTGCCACCCAGAATTTACCATCCTTCGGGATATATTCTTCCCACGGGATCGCCTTGGTCTTCTCAAACAGTTCGTCAAAAGTCACTGCCTTGAACTCTCCTGTCTTGAGAAGGATACGCTCTGTGGTGCGGAGGAACATGTTTGCCTGTGCGATGCCCTCTGCATCTGCCAGAAAAGTAACTTTTCCGTCTTCTACTTTGCTGATCTCATATCCCAGATCCAGGATCTCACGTTTCAGAACCGCTTCCATACCAAAGTGACAGGGTGCGATCAGTTCCATATATTTCATGCAAGCCTCATTTCCTTGATGATATTTCCATCAAAATCTTTAATTGTGAATACTTTGTCTTCCAGTACTGCGTAGGTCGGTGGATTTCCTTCCTTCGGAATGGAAACAGAACCCGGATTCAGAAGGATGTAGCCCTCTCTCTGCTCTGCCTTGAGCACATGTGTATGTCCGTGGATCAGGATGTCCCCTTCACGGAACGGCGGAAGGTTGTTTTCGTTATAGACATGTCCATGTGTGACATAAAAAGTCAGCCCGTCGATCGCCAGAATGCAGTAATCTGCCATCACCGGGAAATTCAGTACCATCTGGTCTACTTCTGCCTCACAGTTGCCTCGAACTGCATAGATCTCATTTTTCATTTCGTTGAGCATTGCGATCACTTCCTTCGGAGCATATTCCTTCGGAAGATCGTTTCTTGGTCCGTGATAGAGCAGGTCGCCCAGCAGAACCAGACGCTCTGCGCCCTCTTCTCTGTATGCTTCCAGCATTTTACGGCAGTAAAAGGCGGAACCATGTACATCTGATGCAAACATATATTTCATAGCAAGTTTCTCCTATCAGTTTTTTTTCCAGTATATCATTCTTTTATTCTACTGTGAATTACCCATTGTCTAAAGCCAATGGGCTTCCTGCTTCATCGTCCTCGTAACCTACTAACTCCACAGGCGTTAATTCGGGCAATTCCTGCCCTATTATTTGATTTTCTTATGCTGTTTTTCTTAATCCCTCTGCCAATATATTCTTTGCAGCATTAATATCTCTGTCATGCTTCGTCCCGCAAACAGGACATATCCATTCCCTTACTGACAGATCTTTCGTCTCTGTATTTTGATATCCACATGCAGAGCACAACTGGCTGCTTGCATAAAATGTATCTGTTTTTACATATTCCCTTCCATTCCACTTTGCCTTATATTCTAACTGCCTTGTCAGCTCATACCACGATACATCACTTATAGATTTTGCCAGATGATGATTTTTTACCATATTTTTTATCTGTAGATCTTCTGAAACTATCACTTGGTTTTCGCTGATGAGCTCATGTGAGATCTTGTGCAGATAATCTTTTCTGGTATTTGTTATCTTCTCATGGCATAACGCTATCTTTTTCCTGATCTTATAGTAATTTTGGCTTCTCTTTTCTTTATGTGCTAACTGCCTTTGCAATTTTATCAGTTTCTTCTCATGTTTCCTGATAATTTGGGGATTTATGTATTTCTTTCCAGCAGAAGTAATACATAAATCTTTAATTCCCAAGTCTAAACCTATACTATGACTGGTATGCTGCAGTTCCTCATGTTCCGTTTCCACCAATAATGATACATAGTACTTTCCACTTGGTACCTGAGATACGGCTGCTGACTTTATCTGCCCGCTAAAGTTTCTATGCAGCTTTGCTTTTACTTCCTTTAGTTTAGGCAGTTTTACTTTATTTCTCTCAAAATCTGCTGCTATATTGCCATTTGTAAAATTTGTTGTGTATGATCTGTGACTGTCATGTTTGCTCTTAAACTTCGGATAACCTGCATGTTCTTTGAAAAATTTCTGATATGCAGAATCCATATTATAAATGGCATTCGTCAGTGCAAATTTATCTACTTCCTTCAGCCATTCATTTTCTTTCTTTAATTCTCTGTTACAGTAATTATTGCAGTCTGTTTTGCTGACAGACTTTTTCTCTTTTTCGTACATTTCTTTCCGATATGCCAATGTACGGTTATAGACAAAACGGCAGCAGCCAAATGTTTTTGCTATCTGTACTCTCTGCTCCATATTAGGATATATTCTATATTTATATGCTTTTAACATTTACTGCCACCTTCTTTCTCATCCCTGACCATCGATATATTTTTTAGCATTTCTTCTGATACATTTCCTACACTACATACAAAATACCCATCTGTCCAAAATGTATGTTCTTTCCAAAAATGTTTGCGCAGATAATCCGGATATCTCTTCCAAATATAATATGTTGTATAACTTTTCATCAGATCCACAATCTTCCTGACAGACATTGTCGGTTATGTTTCTATCATATAATGGATATGATCTTTATCCGTTTCCATATATTTGATAATAACTTTGTGCCTTTGGCATATCTCAAGTATATAACATTTTTTTACTTTTGGCTACCTTAACCCACCGTCTAAAGCCAGTGGGATTGCGGTAGCCTTATTTCAAAAAATCCTCTGGCTAAGCTCTTTCCATAGTCAGAGGATTCCTGTTTATCCGGAAAACGTGCGATTTCTTCCCCTGTATGCCCCAAATCCTCCTATAACGGATCTTGTTCTGTATCCCCGCCGCACATAATCACGTGCCGCAGCCATACTTGCCCCGCCCCTGTCGCAGTAAAAGATAAGAAGTTTTTCTTTCGGAAGCGGCGGACTTTCGCTTAATTCTTCATAAGGAATGTTTACCGCTCCTCTGATATGGCTCTTTCGGTAACTCTCCGGTTCCCGGAGATCTATGATCAGTGTGTCCGGACGGTCCACATAATAATCCAGCATTTTTGCAGAAATGGTTTCGATAGGAAACATATGATTCTTCCTTTTTTATTTATATTATATGTAGGATCCTGCTTTCCGGAACCTCCCGCTGTCCATCCCTGGCACCACATAACGCAGAACAGGCTCCGCCTATCTGGCGAAGCCTGCTCTTTATTTTTTACATAAGAAGAAGGGAGAAAATTTGCCTGAAGTTTTCGCTTTAGTATCTGTCGGAATAGTCATCCTGTTCTTTATTATATGCGTTAGATGTCTTATTGCGGGACGCATTTTTTGAAGAATTTCTGGAAGCATTTTTGCTGCTGTTCTGGCTGCCCATCGCATTTTTTGAAGTTGCTTTGTCAGTGCTGTAGTTGCTTGTTTTGTTCTCATTTTCATAATTTTTTGCCATTTGAAAATTCCTCCTGTAGTTCATGTTACTGTGAACAGTAACAATCTTTATTTCTTATTACATCAGGTAGTATGTCTTCCTGAGGCAAAAATTATGCAGGTTTTGCAGCAAAATTTATTATATAAAAGGAAATCCCCGGTAGGGGAGCTACCAGGGATTTCCAGGGGAGTATAAATAATTAAATAAGGGGTTATGTAAAAAAAATTTTTGAAGGGTAAATTCTTTTTACAAGTACGATTATAATATAATCCAGCCAAAAAAGCAATAACTTTCGTGAAATCTGCCCTGTTATTCGCCCCGAGGAAGGCTTTTTATATTAATCCCTGTTCATGTTTATTTATTCGTGATAAAATATAAAAATACTGTATATAAACAGTCCATTGATAACTATAAATTTTTTTACAGGGTAAAATATTATGGCAGATTCAAACAATTCATTCAAAAATAAAGTGATACGCAAGCTCAAAAGCGGTACCTGGTATCCTTTTTATAATACCTTTTATGAAAAGGTGCCGATCGACCGCCGTGAGATCCTCCTTGCTTCCAGAAGCGGGATTTCCCTGGAAAGCAATATTCTTGCGATCCTTACAGAACTTTCCCGTCCGGAATACCGCAAATTCCGAAAAGTCCTGGCAGTTCAGAAGAGCTCCCGTGAACAGATTGAGAAAAAACTCGCTCATTATCACATTTCCGTGGATAAGATTGTTCATATGAGCACCCCGGACTACTATTACCATCTGGCAAAGGCCGGCTACCTCATCAACGACACCACCTTCCCGGGACGTTATATCAAGAAAAAAGGCCAGGTTTATCTCAACGTCTGGCACGGTACCCCGCTCAAACGCATGGGACAGGACAACGAGGAAGAACGCTATGACATGGGAAATATCATGCGAAATCTCCTGATGTCCGACTATCTCGTTTTTCCTAATTTATATATGGAAGAAAAAATGTCCGGAGCTTTTAACCTCAAAGAACTTTATCGGGGAACGATTCTCCGCGAGGGCTATCCGCGAAATTCTATTTTCTTCGACCAGGAACACGGCAGGCTCCTCAAGGAAGTCCTGGGCTACCAGGGATGTCAGCTCAGCGTCTATATGCCGACCTTCCGCGGACATACCGATGATGTAGAAGGCGATACCTACGTAGAGCAGGTACGCAGTTATCTTGAGGTAATTGATAAGGGTATGCAGGACGATCAGATTCTTCTTCTCAAGCTGCATCCACTTGTGCAGAAAGGGCTCGATCTCGACAATTACAGGCACATCCGCCCGTTCCCGTCAGAACTTGACACCTACGATGTACTGAATGCCTGCGACGTGCTGATCACAGATTATTCCAGCGTCATGTACGACTTTGCAAATACTGGTCGTAAGATCATCCTCTTTGCCTATGACCTTGAGGATTATATGGGACACCGTGGCATGTACGAAGACATCCGCTCCTACCCGTTCCCGATCGCAGTAACACCGGAGGAAGTCCTGTCTGAACTTCAGGAACCGGGCGGCGGTGCTGACAGAGAATTTCTTGACAAATACTGTACCTTTGACCGACAGAAAGCGACACGCAATATCTGCCGCCACGTACTTCTCGGCAAATATCTGTGTCAGGAACACAAAATGCCGGTCACAACGAAGAAAAAAGTCCTTCTCTACGCCGGCAGCCTCAAGCCAAACGGGATCACGACCGCATACTTCAGCATGCTCCGCCATCTCGATACGGATGCCTGCGACTATTATATTTCCTACCGTTCCCCGTCCCTCAAGGAGCATCCGGAACGGCTTAATGGAATGCCGGAGGGATACCATTACTACCCTCTCGCCACAGAAATGAACCTCGATGTCCTCACCGCTGTGGCACAGATCCTGTATCTGAAATGGGGGATCACTTCTTTTGGCATCCGGAAACGGCTTGAGAAAGCATACCGCCGGGAATGGCAGAAACATTTCGGAAACGCAGCCTTTGACCAGGTCGTTCACTATGACGGCTACGAGAATTACATGATCGCACTCTTTGAACAGGCTCCCTGCACCAGAACGATCTGGGTGCATAACGACATGGAACGTGAGATCCAGGCCAAGGGAAATCCAAGCCTGCCACTTCTTCGTCATGCTTATGCAGCATATGACCATGTTGTTCCGGTCGGCGAGGATATCCGTCCTGCCGTAGAGCGCATCGGTGGACGCACAGACAATGTACAGGTGATCGCCAACTACATGGATGTCGAAAATATCCGTTCCAGAGCAGAACTTCCACTGACCTTTGACCCGGAAACCCAGTCCAATGTCTCTCTTAGGAAACTCCAGAAAATCCTGGACTGCTCCGGTACGAAATTTATCAACATCGGAAGATACGCCCCGGAGAAAGGTCAGGAACGCCTGATCCGTGCCTTTGACACCTTCTGGCACAGCCATCCAAAGACATGGCTTATCATCATCGGCGGAATGGGTGACCTGTACGAAAGCCTTCGCCGTCTTGCCAGAAGCCTGGAATCCGGACGGCACATCGTACTTCTTAAATCCATGAGTAATCCGATGCCGGTGCTGAAACGCTGCGACTTTTTTATTCTCTCCTCTTTCTATGAGGGACAGGTTCTGGTCGTCCCGGAGGCAGATGTGCTCGGACTTCCTGTCGCAGCCTGTGATGTCAATGGAGCCAGATCTTTCCTCAAAGAATACGGCGGCACACTTCTGCCTGACAGTGAAGAAGGTGTGCTTCAGGGCATGGAAATGTATGCTTCCGGCAAGATTCATCCACTTCATGTCGACTACGAGACAAGAAATCAGCAGATCATCCAGAAATGTGAGAAACTTTTCCAGGAGTAAGCTGCTGATCCACTTTTATACTACAGGAACGGAGAAAACATCATGAAATCTTATCACCATAAATTTGTATCCGACCACCCGCTTGAATCAACACCTATGGCTGAAATCGACGGTTTTCCGGTACGGCCGGGTATTTTTGACCTGAATGGAGCTACCCCGCTTCAGAACGGTGTGAACTTTACCATTCACACCTGCGGAGGAACTTCCTGCGAACTCCTTCTCTTCCATCGTGCACAGGAGGAGCCTTTTGCCGTCCTTCCTTTCCCTGAGGCTTACAAAATCGGCGATGTCTATTCCATGATCGTCTATGGACTGAACATCGACGAATTTGAGTATGCTTACCGCGTAGACGGACCATACTGTCCGGAAAAAGGACTCTTATTCAACAAAAACAATGTTCTCCTCGACCCTTACGCCAAAGCTGTTGCCGGTCAGAGGACCTGGGGGATCCGCTGGGACCATACCTACCATGCACGAGTGGTCAAGGACACCTTCGACTGGGGCGATGTTCCGCAGTCCAAGAAGGAGCTCTGCGACCTTATCATCTACGAACTGCATGTAAGAAACTTCACACACCATCCTTCTTCCGGGGTTCAGCATCGAGGCACTTTTGCCGGACTGATGGAAAAGATCCCCTATCTCAAGGAACTCGGTATCAATGCGGTCGAGCTGATGCCGATCTTTGAGTTCGATGAGACCATGAACGCAAGGACAGTCGACGGAACACAGCTACTCGAATGCTGGGGCTACAATACCGTGAGCTTTTTTGCTCCGAACAGCAGCTACTCTTCTGCCAACGAGCACAACAGAGAAGGTACAGAACTCAAGACACTGATCCGTGAACTTCATGCAAACGGGATCGAAGTCATCCTCGACGTTGTATTCAATCATACCGCAGAGGGCAATGAGAAGGGACCTTCCTTCAGTTTCAAGGGATTCGACAATAACATTTACTATATGCTGACTCCGGACGGAAATTACTACAATTTCAGCGGCTGTGGAAACACTCTGAACTGCAACCATCCTGTCGTTCAGCAGCTGATCCTGGAATGCCTGCGTTACTGGACCATCAATTACCGTGTTGACGGCTTCCGCTTTGACCTCGCCAGCATCCTTGGACGAAATGAAGACGGTTCTCCGATGAACAACCCGCCGCTTCTGCGTACCCTCGCAGATGACCCGATCTTAAGCAATGTCAAGCTGATCGCGGAAGCATGGGATGCCGGCGGTCTTTACCAGGTTGGAAGTTTCCCGGCGAGCGGACGATGGGCAGAGTGGAACGGACGATACCGTGATTCTCTGCGAAGCTTCCTCAAGGGCGACTGCTGGCAGGCGTGGGATGCAGCCTGGAGTATTTCCGGCTCCGGTGACCTTTATGGCGGTTTCTATGGAAATAACAAGAGCAATTATGCAGGTTATAATTCCTGCGTCAACTTCCTCACCTGCCATGACGGATTTACGCTTTATGATCTTTATGCTTACAACGATAAGCACAATGAAGCAAATGGATGGGACAATGCAGACGGTGCAAACGACAACCGAAGCTGGAACTGTGGTGCCGAAGGTGAAACTGATGATCCGGAAGTTCTCGCACTTCGCTACCGCATGATCCGCAATGCCTGTGCCGTCCTGATGTGCAGCCGCGGAACACCGATGTTCCTCTCCGGCGATGAATTTGGAAATACCAAATACGGAAACAACAACAGCTACTGTCAGGACAGCAGGATCTCCTGGCTCGACTGGCGCATGCTTGACAAAAACCGCGATCTCTTTGAATTCTTCAAATTTATGATCGCATTCCGCAAGCAGCACACAGTTATCCACAAGAAGCTCCCGGATTCCGTCTGTGGCATGGACCCTATCCACACTCACAACATCAACGCAGACGAAGTGGATATCCCGAGAGATGCCCGCACCTTCTGCGTAAGCTTCACCGGCTATGACAAAGAAAAAGGCAGGGACGACCTCGTTTACGTGGCAGTCAACACCTACTGGGAGGATGTAACAATCACCCTTCCAAGTCTCAAAGGACACGGTGCATGGCACTTAAGCGTCAACACTTACGGCGACGAAAACGGCCGTTACTGCTACCCGGACGGCGAAGACCCGCGCATCGACCACAGCTTCATCATGCGCCCGAGAACGGTTGCGGTATTTACCGGAAAGGATTTTTAAGTTTCTGTTTGTGCACATAACAGATACAAAAACGAGCTGGCATTCTACACGACATGC
>NZ_FR886687.1:0-24436 GCF_000436615.1 Blautia sp. CAG:237 | reverse complement strand
AGCTGGCATTCTACACGACATGCCAGCTCGTTCGCTTTATCTGGTTATTTATTTCTTAATCTGTCCATAATAAGCATTTGCACCATGTTTGCGGTAATAATGCTTATCCTGTAATTCCTGTGGTGCCGGTTTTACCTGTGGGTTAATCTGTTCGCAGCGGCATGCCATCTTGGCTACTTCTTCAAGAACAACTGCGTTGTGGACTGCTTCATGGGCATCCTTGCCCCAGGTGAATGGTCCGTGGTTCTTGCAGAGGACTGCAGGTACTGCTTCGTAGTCGCTGTTTTTGAAATATTCTGCGATCAGGACGCCGGTGTTTTTCTCATAAGCTTCATCAATCTCTTCTTTTGTCAGGTTGCGTACACATGGAACTTCACCGTAGATGTAGTCTGCATGAGTGGTTCCGTAGCATGGAATGGATCTTCCTGCCTGTGCCCAGCTTGTTGCCCACGGAGAATGGGTATGTACGATTCCTCCGATATTCGGGAATTCATTATAGAGAACGACATGTGTTGCTGTATCGGAAGATGGATTATATTCACCCTCTACTTTGTTTCCCTGAAGGTCTACAACTACCATATCTTCCGGTCTGAGCTTATCATAATCTACCCCGCTCGGTTTGATGACAAACAATCCCTTTTCACGGTCAATGCCGCTGACATTTCCCCAGGTGAATGTGACCAGTCCGTATTTCGGAAGATCCATATTGGCTTTGTATACTTCTTCTTTTAATTTCTCAAGCATTATTTTCTCTCCTTTGCACAAAACGTAAGCCGTTGTTTCCAGCAGCTTACGTTTTATCTTTTTATTCTTACCAGATCTTGGACTCTACTGCTGCCCGTTCGATCGGCAGGCCTTTGAGATATCTGTCCATAAACTTATTGAATCCTTCTACACCTTCCGGTTTCGGATCGAGGGTGCTTCCTTCATTTCCGGCAAATACACGGTTGTCCAGGAATTCATCCAGAGTCTCTCCGTCTTTCTTATCAACAAGATAAGCAGCCAGAAGTGCGATTCCCCATGCACCGCCCTCACCTGCGGTTGACATAACAGATACCGGTGCATTCACTGCGTCCGCAAGGATCTGCTGTCCGACGCCTTTGGTCTTGAACAGTCCGCCGTGTCCTAAGAGTCTGTCGATCTTGACATGCTCCTGGTCGATCAGGATGTTTAAGCCCACGCGCATTGCTCCAAGGCAGGTGTAAAGATTGGTCCTCATAAAGTTTGCAAGTGTGAATTTACTTTCAGGAGAACGAACGAATAACGGACGTCCTTCTTCGAATCCTGTCATATGCTCTCCGGAGAAATAGCAGTAGGACAGAAGTCCGCCGCAGTCCGGATCACCTTCCAGTGCTTTGTTGTAAAGGGTTCCGAACAGTTTGTTCATATCCACTTCCATTCCCATTGCTTCTGCAAATTCCTTAAATACATTTACCCATGCATTCAGGTCAGAAGTACAGTTGTTGGAATGTGCCATGGCAACAGCATCACCGGCCGGTGTAGTTACCATATCGATCTCTTTGTATGGTTTGGAAAGTGCCTTTTCCAGAACGATCATTGCAAACACGGAAGTACCTGCGGATACGTTTCCTGTGCGCTGTTTTACGCTGTTGGTAGCTACCATACCGGTTCCTGCGTCACCTTCCGGCGGGCACATCGGGATTCCGGCTTTGAGCCTGCCTGACGGATCAAGGAACTTCGCGCCCTCTTCTGTCAGGGTTCCGGCATCCTGTCCTGCGACCAGGACTTCCGGCATGATGTCACGGAGTTTCCACTGGAATCCGTAAGGCTCTACCAGTTTGTCAAATTTCTCAACCATTTCCTGGTTGTAATCTTTTGTCTCAGAATCAACAGGGAACATTCCTGCTGCATCACCGATACCAAGAACACGTTTTCCTGTCAGCATACGGTGTACATAAGCTTCCAGTGTGCACATGTAGTCGATATCCTTCACATGCTCTTCTCCGTTCAGGATCGCCTGATACAGATGTGCGATGCTCCATCTCTGCGGGATATTGTACTGGAAAAGCTCCAGAAGTTTCTCAGAAGCTTCTCCTGTGATATTGTTTCTCCAGGTACGGAACGGAACCAGAAGCTTTCCACCTTTATCAAATGGCATATATCCATGCATCATGGCACTGATTCCAAGTGCACCGACACTTGTCAGCTCTACTCCATATTTCTCCTGAACATCCTTTACCAGATCGCTGTAGCTTCCCTGCAGACCGTTTCTGATATCATCCAGAGAGTAGGTCCATACTCCATTTTCATAACGGTTCTCCCACTCATAGCTTCCGGATGCAATCGGATTATATTTGTCATCTACCAGAACCGCTTTGATCCTGGTAGATCCGAACTCTATTCCAAGTGCTGTTTTGTTATTTAAAATAGCTGTCTTTGCTTCGTTTACACTCATTGTAAATCCTCCCGACTTTTGTGTTTACCACATCCGCCTTACTTTCTGAATGCGAGTTCATTCCATCTCAGCTCATTCTTGAAGTTGCGGATGGTTGTGTCTTTGTCAATGTAGACAGCTTCGATTCCCATTGCTGCTGCCCAGTCACCCATCTGTTCAGCAGTCAGGTCATAAGAAAATGCAGTATGATGAGCGCCGCCTGCGAGGATCCATGCCTCTGCTCCTGTTGCCAGATCCGGCTGTGGAGTCCAGAATGCGCTTCCTACCGGAAGTTTCGGCATCGGTTTCTCTGTCTTCTTGCACTCAACATCATTGATGATCAGACGGAATCTGTCGCCAAGATCCACCAGAGAAGTTGCGATCGCCGGGCCTGTCTTGGATGTAAATACAAGTCTTGCCGGGTCTTCTCTGTCACCCATGGAAAGCGGGCATACCTTGATGCCGATCTTGCCATCAGCGATGGTCGGGCAGACTTCCAGCATATGTGACTGAAGAATGCCTTCCTTACCTGGAACAAGATTGTATGTATAATCTTCCATGAAAGAAGTTCCCTTCGCATCCTTCACGTCTGCAGTCATGATCTTCATCAGACGTACCATTGCTGCTGTCTTCCAGTCACCTTCTGCGCCGAATCCATATCCCTTCTCCATAAGGCGCTGCATTGCCAGTCCCGGAAGCTGCTGTAAGCCGCCAAGATCACCGAAATGAGTAACAACTGCCTGGTAATTCTTTTCTTCCAGAAATCTCTCAAATCCGATCTCAATTGCTGCCTGTACTGCTACATGACGTTTGAATTCTTCCGGGTCTCTGCCCTCAAGAAGAATATCATATTTATTATAATATTCTTCAACCAAAACATCAATATCGCCTTTGGAAACATCCTTCACATAATCGCATACTTCATTGACCGGATAAGCGTCAACTTCCCATCCGAATTTGATCTGTGCCTCTACTTTATCGCCCTCGGTAACAGCTACGTTTCTCATGTTATCAGCGACACGGCATACACGGATATGGCTGCTCTCCATGATTCCGACTGCGGTACGCATCCAAGATGCCAGTCTCTCCTGTACTTTCTTGTCAGCCCAGTGTCCGACGATGACTTTTCTCTCGATTCCCATACGGGTAACGATATGTCCATACTCTCTTCCACCATGAGCAGACTGGTTCTCATTCATGAAATCCATGTCGATCGTGTCATATGGGATTTCTTCATTAAACTGTGTGTGCAGATGGCACAGCGGTTTTCTGTATTCTTTCAGACCAAGGATCCAGGATTTTGCCGGTGAGAAGGTATGCATCCATGTGATAATACCAGCGCATTCGTCGTCGTCATTTGCCTCGTTGAATGTTTTACGGATCAGTTCGTTTGTGATCAGTGTCGGTTTCCATACCAGTTCGAATGGAAGAACGCCGGATTTGTTCAGTTCTTCTACGATGATCCTGGAGTGCTCTGCTACTTTTCTTAAGCACTCATCTCCGTAAAGATCCTGTGAACCTGTGCAAAACCAGAATTTGTAATTTTTACCTGTGATCATGCTTCAAAAACCTCCATATATTTTTTCTTATATCTTATTATTAACCTGTTATTTTTTCTTCTTAGCAGATGCCAGTACAGACTGGATCACGATGAAGAAGCAGAGCAGTGCGGAAAGTACGATTCGTACCCACCAGCTTGATAAAGTACCCTGTGCAGTGATCAGACTGGAGATCGTTCCTTTGATCAGTACACCAAACATGGAACCGATCGGAGTTCCAACACCACCGGAAAGAAGTGTTCCACCGATAACGGCTGAGGAGATCGCATCCATCTCAAGACCTTTTGCCTGCTCTACGAAGCCTGCACAGCTGTTGAGGCAGAAAAGGAATCCGCCAAGTCCTGCAAGAAAGCCATCCAGTACATAAGCACGGAACATTGTTTTCTTGACATCAAGTCCCATCATTAGGGCACTCTGTCTGTTTCCACCGATCGCATACAGTTTACGTCCGAATTTGAAATATTTCAGAAGCACTGCGATAATGAGAACTACGATGATTGCGATCACTACTGTCGGCGGGATGTACGCCGGGATAAATTTACCTTTTTTGTTTGTAGAACCAAATGGCATGTAGAAACGGTAGTTTGCCCATTTCAGGAATACTTCGTTTTTGATGGAGATCATGTCTGTACTGATGATCGCTGTCATACCACGTCCGAAGAACATGCCGGCAAGTGTTACGATAAATGGCTGGATTCCCATGTAAGTTACCAGAAATCCCTGTACGATACCAAAAGCAAGGCCGATCAGAAGTGCAGCAAGGACTGCTACATATGCACTCACGCCTTTGTTTTCCATAAGGTCTGCCATTACCATGCAGACAAGAGCTGTTACAGAACCAACGGAGATATCAATACCACCGGTGATCATAACGATCGTCAGACCACAGGAAATAACGAGAAGACCTGCATTGGATACAAAAAGATTCAGAAACATCTGTGGTTTTGCAAAACCTTTATCTGCAAAAATCACCATACCTGCTGCATACATTACAAAGAACAGGACGATCGTGATCAGCAGCAGAAATCCGGTACTTGTCATTTTCTTTTTCTGTTTCATTATTTCTGACCTCCCTCTGCTGCAACGGAAACTTTTTTGCTTCTGTGGCTTTCTACAAATTTCTTGAATACATCACTCTGTAAGGTAACGATGATGATAACGACGATTGCTTTGTAAACAGGAAGCTGATCGGCTTTTACATTCATTGCATACAGAGTTGTTGTCAGTGCCTGAATGGTATAAGCTCCGATCACGGAACCGATCAGGCTGAATTTACCACCACCGAGGAAGTTGCCGCCAAGTGCAACTGCAAGGATGGCATCCATCTCAAGGTTCAGACCGATGTTATTTGCATCTGCGGAATAGATACGGCTGGATGCTACCAGTCCGGCGATTCCGGCAAGGACACCACAGATCACATAGGTCAGGAACTTGATCATGGTAGAATTAAGGCCTACCAGTCGTGCTGCTTTTCCATTGATACCTACACTCTCAATATAAAGTCCAAGAGCTGTTTTCTTAAGGATAATTGCTACGATCACTACTGTTACGATCGCAAAGAGTACCGGAGTCGGAACCGGTGATTTACCGATATATCCACCTGCCATCTGGAAAGATTCCACACGGATGTAGGTGATCTGACCATTTGTGACAAGCTGTGCAATACCACGGCCTGCTGTATAAAGGATCAGGGTTGCAACCATCGGCTGAATGTTAAGCTTCGCTACCAGAAGTCCATTGAACGCACCGCACAGTGCTGATGCAAGAAGTGCTGCGATAACTGCAAGAACAAGTGAATTCTGATATGCTGTTACAGAAGATGCACCGCCGGATAAGATCTGGCAGCAAACTGCTGCAGCAACTGCCATGACTGCACCGACACTGATATCCTGTCCACCGGATGCCGCTGTGACAAGTGTCATGCCGACTGCAAGGATTACCAGCTCAGATGCACGGTTGATAACGTCGATAACATATCCATAAAGGACACCATTTCGAATTGTAATATTAAAGAAGTCCGGAGTCTTGATCACATTGATCAGAAGAACTGCGATCAGACACACGATAGGAAGAAAAAGTCTCGCGCTTGTGATCTTTTTTAATTTGCTGTTACTCATTTCTCGTCACCTCCTGCAATCGCTTTCATGATGTTAGCCTGTGAAAGCTCGCTCTCTTCCAGTTCTCCAACTTTTTCGCCATCTCGAAGGACTGCCATTCTTGAACAGGTACGGAGCATTTCTTCTACTTCTGAGGAAATGAAAGTTACTGCCATTCCCTGGTCTGCCAGATCCAGAACGATCTTCTGGATCTCTGTCTTGGTACCGATATCAATGCCTCGTGTCGGCTCATCCAGGATCAGGTATTCCGGATTTGTCAGAAGCCAGCGGCCAAGGATAACTTTCTGCTGATTACCACCGGAAAGACTCTTGATAGGAGTCTCGCGGCTCGCTGTTTTGATCTGGAGCATTTCGATGTATTTGTCTGCTGCTTCTTCCATTTCTTTACGGCTTAACGGATGGAACATACCTTTCTTCGCCTGAAGTGCGATGATGATATTTTCTCTTACAGAAAGATCTGCGATGATTCCTTCTGCCTTACGGTCTTCTGGAAGATATGCCATACCAAGTTTCATGGCATCCAGAGGACTGCCTATCTTTGCTTCTTTTCCATTTACTTTGAGTGTACCGCTATCGGCTTTGTCCGCACCGTAGATGGAACGAACCAGTTCGGAACGTCCAGAACCAAGAAGTCCGGTAAGTCCGATAACCTCACCTTTGTTGATCTTGAGATCAAACGGCTTGATCGTTCCTTTATGTCCAAGTCCGCTCGCCTCGATTACCGGTGTATCTGAGAAGGCTTTCTTATCTTTGTGATCGCCCTTGATATCTGCCAGGTCATCAAAATCTTTACCCATCATCTTCGCAACCAGCATAACTCGTGGAAGATCCTTTGTTTCATATTCGCCTACCAGTTCACCGTTTCGAAGGACTGTGATCCTGTCACAGACTGCGTATACCTGCTCCAGGAAATGGGTTACAAAGATAATTCCTACTCCCTCGCCACGAAGTCTCCGCATCAGCACAAACAGTTTCTCAACTTCTTCATCATCCAGAGAGGAAGTCGGCTCGTCCAGAATCAGAACCTTACATTTCATATCAACCGCACGTGCGATCGCGATCATCTGCTGAATCGCCACCGAACACTCGTCCAGCATCTGAGTTGGCGGAACATTGATGTTCAGGCTTTCCAGAAGCTTCGCAGAACGTGCATTCATTTCTTTCCAGTTGATCATTCCCAGCTTATTGCGAGGCTCACGGCCGATAAACAGATTTTCTGCCACCGTCAGGTTCGGACAGAGGTTTACTTCCTGATACACGGTACTGATGCCATTGGCCTGTGCCTCCTGTGGAGAGTGATTGATAATCTCTTTATTTTCACCATTCATATGAATGGAACCGCTTTCGAATTCATGTACACCGGTCAGAACTTTGATCAGTGTTGATTTTCCGGCTCCGTTTTCTCCCATCAGTGCATGGATCTCACCTTTTCGAAGTGTAAAATCCACATGGGAAAGAGCACGGACACCGGTGAAATTTTTACTTATGTCACGCATTTCCAAAACAATATTCTGTTCCATTTTCTTTCCTCCATTCCCTTATTTTTCCTTGATTTTCCCTGTTTTTGAGCGCAAAAGGGGCGTGGCCCATAAAATCCATCTCATCTGGATCCTGTTCCACGCCCCGGGCTCATTTCTTATAATCCGTTTCAGTTGGAAATTTCAGTTTACTGATAATTAATATGCACGTCCGTCGATGATTTCCTGAGTGATCGGAGTAATGTCATAATCTGTTCCATCGATAGTAACCTTTGTTACGGTATCGTCTGCTGCGAATGCAACTTCATCTACATATGCCTGTTTGTCAACATCTTCGCCTGCTTCCAGTTTCTGGATGATCTCTTCTACACGCGGTCCGTGAAGTGGGTTGCACTCTGTATCGCATGTGATCTCTCCGGAAAGTGTCTGGGTAAGACCTGCGTTTGTTGTATCGAAGGACATTACAAGAATCTGTCCTTCTTCGCCGCCTACTTCATATCCTGCTGCTTTGATCGCATCGATTGCACCAAATGCTTCGTTATCATTCTCACAGTATACAACATCGATATCATCACCGCTCTGTTTCAGGATAGATTCCATAACTTCCTGTCCTTTTGCCTGCGTAAATTCACCAGACTGCTGAGCAAGTGTTGTCCAGTTGTCATGAGCCTCTACAGCTTCATCAAATCCTTCTGTACGTCCGATCTGAGCAGATGCTCCGATGGTTCCCTGAATGTCAACAAGGTTGATTTCTTCATCGCCACGGCCTTTTGCTTCCAGATATGCATCCAGCCATGCCATTGCTTTCTGACCTTCCAGTTTGAAGTTTGATCCTACCCATGCGGTGTAGAGACTGTCGTCAGATACATCTACCATACGGTCAACGATGATAACCGGGATTCCTGCGTCTTTTGCTTCCTGAAGTACTGTGTCCCAACCTGTCTCAGTTACAGGTGCAAGTACGATATAGTCAACTTCCTGCTGAATGAAGTTACGGATTGCTGTCAGCTGATTTTCCTGTTTCTGCTGCGCATCGTCAAAGATCAGCTCATATCCGTTCTCTTCTGAGAAAGTGGATTTCATGGATTCTGTATTTGCAGTACGCCAGTCAGATTCTGCTCCTACCTGTGAGAAACCAACTGTAATTGTGTCGCCGCCATCATCCGCTGCCATAACGTTCACTGCGGAAAGTCCTGCTAACATAGATACTGCCAGAAGCGCTGTCACCATTTTTTTCTTCATTTTGTAATCCTCCCTTTACATTTGTTTTTCGCGTTTTTTAAGATGGTTTTATTATAGCAATTTCAGAAAAAAACTCCATGGATTATTTTCGGAAAAAAGGGTACTCTTTTATTCGTTTTTATACAACGATATCCCGGAAGTTGATTTTTTTACGATTTTGGTTGAATATTTTTTCCAAGGCGTATTTCTACGGTAGTTCCCTTGCCTTCTTCGGAGAAAATCTTCATTCCATAGCCCGGTCCGTAGTACAGTGCGATTCGTTCCGCAACCGCCGCAAGACCAAATCCGGCACGTTCCCCGATCCGGATCGCCTCCTGTACTTCATGAAGGCGCTCCGGTGTCATTCCCTGACCGTTGTCGCTGACCGTAAGGACAAGTGCATTCTCTTCTTCCCTTCCTTCGATCAGGATTTTGCCTTTGCCGCGGCGGTTCTTGATCCCGTGATAAAGTGCATTCTCAGCCAGCGGCTGGATGGAAAGCTTCGGAACCGGGATCCCGCTGAGTTCTTTTGGTATATTGATCTCAAATTCCAGGATATCCCGGTAGCGGTACTGCTGGATCTCCAGATAACTCAATGTATGACGTTCTTCTTCCGAGAGCGGGATGATATCGTTTCCTTTGGAAAGTGAAGTACGGAAAAAAATAGAAAGGCTGGAGATCATCTCCACCGCATCGTCTGTCATCCCGCCCTCGATCAGCCAGACGATCGTGTCCAGGGTATTGTACAGAAAGTGCGGGTTTACCTGTGCCTGGATCAGCTGTAATTCTGTCAGGTGCTGCATTTCTTTTTCCTGACGGACATTTTCCAGAAGAGCACTGATCTTTCGTGCCATCTTGTTGATGCCCTCATCCAGTTCTTCAATCTCCTCTATTTCAGCCTCGATCGGGATCATGTCGAATTTGCCTCTGCCGACTTTTTTGACCTTATCAAGCATAATATTTACCGGCTGGATGATCCCATCTGTCAGACGGAAGGAACGCCGCATAAGAATCCCAAGTGTCGCGATCAGAAGCACCGCCATCCCGGAGATCAGGAGCTTCACTCTATGTGTCAGGCTTTTTTCTACTTGTACAAGATACATGGATTCATTATAGATATAATTCTGCATCTCCTGCATGATCAGACCTGTGATGATACGGATGTTACTGTCCATGAATTCCATCCGCTTGTCATATTCCTTGATCTCTACAAGCTGGAGCATTCTCTGCCTGAGATTCTCCAGGTACGAATCAAGGCTGTTCAGGGATTTAACCCCATTATTATTATAAGTATTCCTTCGCAGTTTCTGCATGATCTCCTGCGCATCTTCCACCTGCTCAAGAACATCCTCCAGATCGCTGCTCTCCTTGGAACCGATCGCGATATAGTACATTTCCAGATCCAGATCATCCTTAAAACGGAGATTGAATTCACTGCTGACCGCCAGGTTCTCCGAAAGCTTATTGTACTGTCCTGTATACTGCCAGAAAATAAAAAGCAGAATGATCATCAGACACGCCATTGGGATCATAGTACTGAAAAGGACTTTTCGCATACGTTCTTCCAGTTCCATCCGCTTCTTTGTACCTGACCTCATGCCTTATCCTCCCGCGCTTTACGGTAGTCGCTTGGTGTCATTCCCTGTGTCTTTTTGAACAGGTAGCTGAAATAGTGTGCATCTTTGTAACCAATCTCACCCGCGATCTCACTGGATCGCATGCTCGTGCACCGCAGGTATTCCTTGGCTTTGTTCATGCGCAGATTCGTGAGATATTCGATGAATGTCTGACCCATGTTCTGGCTGAACAGGGCACTGAAATGGTTCGCGCTGACATTTGCAGCGTTTGCCGCTTTATTCAGGGACATATCCTCTTCCATATAGTGACTGTCGATAAAATCAACCGCTGTCTTCAGAATGCTGCGGTTTTTGTTTCCGGAATTCTGATCGCGGAGCGCGATCGCCTGGGAGATTATTTTTTCCGCATAGGCAATCGCATTCTCCAGGCTTTTACTGCTTTCTGAAAGCACATCTTCTGTGTCTTCCTGCTCCAGAGTTCTGGTGTCACATCCGATCTCCTTGAGGAAAGACATAACAGAAAAGCGAACATTCAACGTCACATAGTTACGAAAAACAAGTGACTCCAGCGGTTCCTGCCCGATCGCATAAAAATAATCCTTTACAAAGTTCTCTGTTTCTTCCAGAAGTCCGTTGCTCAGGAATTTCTGAAGGATCGCCGGATTCAGTGCATTGACATCTACTTTCTGGAGATAGGTGCTGTCATCCTCTGTTACATTCTTTTTCTCCATGGATGCCATCTCATCATAGTACAGGATATTTTCATCATACAGATATCTCTGTGAAAAAGCTCTCGATGCGCTGTAATAGCTTTTCTGGATCTGGCTTAAGCGCTCTACCGGCTCGCCGGCCGCAACAAACCACTGTCTTTTTTGTTCTTTGCGATCAAAGATCCTCTGGATCTCGCTCACACAGCTTCTGGTATTTTCTTCAATGGTCTCTTTCTGTCCTTTTATCAGGACACCATAGGAAAAAATATTACAGCGGAACAGCATTGCCGAAGTATTTTCGGAGAAAAATTCCTCCAGCAGTTCCAGCGATTCTGCCTCCCACTCGGAATAACCTTCTCTCTGTCCGGAAAAATCTTCCTCGCAGTTCATCGTAAAGATCAGAACATTGTAGGCTTCTGCCACAATGTCCAGCCCCAGTTTCTCAGACCTTCGATAGATCTCCATCATATCCATAGAACCACTTACAAGTGCCTCAAAGAAATCCCGGCTGCTGTTCTTCTCATATGCCTGCATTTCTCTGTGGAACTTCTCGTAGTATTCTTTCTGCGTCTTTTCATGCTCATAACGGCTTCGGATCTCGGTAAGCCGTTCAATCAGTGCATTCTTTGTGATCGGTTTGAGCAGATAATCCTCCACTCCGATGTTGATCGCCTGTTTCGCATAATTGAAATCATCATAGCCGCTCAGGATCACAACCTTGAGTCCCGGGATTTCTTTCTTTGCCACTTTTGCCAGTGTCAGCCCGTCCATGAACGGCATCTTGATGTCCGTGATCAGAAGATCCGGCTTCTGTCGGAGCAGAAGCGGCAGTGCCATCTCTCCATCCGCAGCCTCGCCAACAAGTTCAAACCCCAGATCCTCCCATGGGATCATCCTCTTGATCGTTTCCCGAACGATCACCTCATCTTCTGCCAGAAAAATCTTTAACATCTCTCCACCCCTTTTTTATGTCTCGTATTGTCAAGTAAATCTTTTGATATATACTATACCAGTTGTGCTATTTTCAGACAAGTTGGATTTTCACCCAAAAAACAGGCAGTAAAACGGAAATTTTATTTTTTCTCCATTTTACTGCCTATCTGTAAATTTGTAAGTTATTGTCTGGGGCGAAAACGCACCAGATAAATAATGATTCCTGCGACCACCATGATCGGAATAAGGATTCCAAGTAATACAAACAGGATGACCAGAACGATCGCTGCGATCAGGATCGCGAGCAGCTTGCCATACCAGGTCGAAAAGTCCAGTTTGAATGACTTCTGTTTCACACGCTCACTGCCGGATTTCTGTTCATAAGCAGAACCTGCGTCCGAATACGGTGCATTCGCCCCCGTCTCTGTATCCAGAAGCGTCCTTGCGATCAGTCTGGGATCTCCCAGTTCTCTCATCACCTCAGACTCACTGTTGCCTGACTGCATCCTCTCTTCAATATAATTGCGATAATACTGGATATGTGTATTGATCTGTCCCTCCGGCATCTGTCCGGAAAGCTGACTACGTAAAATATCAAGAAATTCATTTTTGTCCATAGCATTTCTCCATATACATCGGTAGATATTGTGACCATTTTACCACACATATACTGTCAGGCAAAGATATTGAAGTATTAAATTTTCATAAAACCGCTTATTTAACGATCATACCAGTCTTTCTGTCACTGAACAGTGCAACTTCGATCAGGAAGATCACACCAAGGATCAGCTGCTGAAGCTGTGTCGGCATCATCAGCATGACCAGACCACTGGAAAGAACTTTGTAAGTCATAACACCAAGTATGATATTGTAGAATTTTACTTTTGCACCACCATTGACAGGCATTCCACCAAGTACCAGAGCGATCATGATCTGTGTCTCAAGCTGGTTTCCTGCTGTGGATGTTACAGATCCAACCTTGATCGCATTTACAAATGCTGCCAGGCCTGTGATGCATCCTGCTGCCATGAAAATAAGAATCTTGGTGCGTTCTACGCGGATACCTGCATATCTCGCTGCAGTCTCTCCTGCACCGATCGCTTTGAGTCTGTATCCAAGACCTGTGTATGTAAAGATAAGATATGCAGCTACAAAGATGATAACTGTGAAGGTCAGCATAAATGGCAGTGTATTGTATTTGGAAATATCACTTACTGCATAAACCGGAGAATTTGTTGTTGCATAAGCGCAGACTCCACGGAACAGATACATGGTACAGATCGTAACGATAAAACTTGTGATCTTTCTCTTTACATTAAAGTATCCATTGATCAGTCCGATCAGACCGCCGGTTACAATTCCACCAAGTGCTGCCAGGACCATGTTGTAATGAGACAGCCAGCATACTACGATGGAAGCCACACCAAGCATGGAGCCCTGTGAAAAGTCAAGACCACCCATGGTCATGACCATAAATACACCGATTGATGAGATCAGAAGCATATAAGACTGGCTGAGGAGCAGTGAAAGGTTTTTCGGCTGAAACAGTCTTCCGTCAGTCAAAACTGCAAATAATACACAGATAATAACAAATCCCGCGATAGGAAGGATCGTACGCACAATGGGACGTTCCAGAAATGGTACTTGTTCAGATGATTTTTTTGTTGTATCCATTTTTTTACCCCCTTAAATCATATTGTCAATCAGATCTGTATCTTTCAGATCCGGAGAGCGGAAAAATTCACCATTGATCTTACCGTCTTTCATGATAAGGATACGGTCAGCCATACCAAGAAGCTCCATGATCTCCTCTGAGATCATTATGATGGATTTTCCATTTTTTCTCATATCGTTCATCATGGCATAGATATCTGCTTTTACCTTGACATCAATACCACGGGTAGGGGAATCAAGGATGATCAGATCTGAATCCTTGCCGACCCAGCGTGCAAGAACAACCTTCTGTTTATTACCACCGGAAAGTGCGGAAACAAACTGGTCAACTCCCGTCATTTTGGTACTCATCTGTTTTGCATATTTATTGGCAAACTCTTTCATTGCCTTACCGCGGAGAAGCCCGTTTGTCTTGAGGTCTTCCAGGGATGGCAGACAGATATTGTTTCCGATCGTATCGTTAATGACAAGGGATTCATTATCTCTGTCCTTGGATGCATAGGCAATGCTGTGTTTGATCGCATCCGGAATAGAATTGATCGGAGTACCGTCTCCCAAAGTTACAGTTCCCTGACGGAAATAAGATGCACCAAAAAGTGCTTTTCCTACTTCGTGCATACCGCATTCAGAAAGTCCGCCGATTCCAAGGATCTCTCCCTTGTGAAGTTCCAGGTTCAGATCTTCGATCTGGCCTTTGACAGTAACATTCTTTGCGGAAAGAACAACTTCTTTTGAAACTTCTTCGCCATAATCGGTACGGTAATAGTTATCCCCGATCTCACGTCCAACCATAAGGGCCTTCAGTCTGTCCGGTGTCGCTTCCTGTTTGCTGATGGAACCGATCTTTACACCGTCGCGGAGAACACTGATGTTATCAGACTGCTCGATGACTTCTTCCAGATCATGAGAAATAAAGATCACGCAGTTTCCTGTATCACGAACTCTGTGCATTACTTTGAACAGTTCCTCACGGCCTTTCTGTCCAAGTGCTGTCGTTGTCTCATCAACTACCAGGACCTTCGGATTGAAATAAGTTGCCTTTACGATCTCAACCAGCTTTCTGTCCTCGAAGTTATAATCGTCAATAACTTTGGTCGCATCAATGTAGTTGAAGCCATAGCTGTCCAGATATTCCTGTGCCTGTTTGTTCATGGCTGCTGTGTTCTTGATGCCGTGTCTTGTAAATTTATCTTCGTTTCCAAGAAAAATGTTTTCTGCTACGGTCAGACCGGAAAGTGTTCCGATCTCCTGTACGATGATCGCAACTCCCTGATGATTTGCCTCTACCTGGTTTGTAGCTGTGATCTCCTTGCCTTCCAGGATAAATTTACCGGAATCCTTCTGATAGATACCTGTCAGACAGGAAGTAAGTGTGGATTTACCGGAACCATTTTCACCGATCAGTGCATGGATCTCGCCTTTTTCGAAGGTAAAGGAAACGTTGTCCAGGGCATGTGTGATGCCAAAATGTTTATCAATATTTTCTGCTCTTAATAATATCTCACCCATAATCGTCCTCCTATTTCACTACAAGACCTTTGACCGGCTTGGTCGTCAGTGCAACGATCAGAAGCAGGGCAGCTCCGGTAACCACATTCTGGATCGTAGTCGGAGCACCAAGTGCAACAAATCCATTGAACATAAGCTGAATGATCATCTCACCAATTACAATTGCCACTACCGGGTGACCATATTTCTTAAATGCCAGTCCGAAGAAAGTTCCCATCAGAGGAGTAAAGTTACGGCTCATAGAAGAAAGGTTGGAAGCAGATGTCATGGAAGTACCAAAGCTGATCGTCAGGATTGCCTGAAGTCCGAAGAAAAATCCGGCAAGTGTAAATGCCACGATCTTATATTTGGAAACATTTACACCCATGTTCTTTGCAACAACTTCGTTGCTTCCGATCGCATAGGTATAAGTACCGATCTTGGTATATTTCAGAATAAATGCACAGAGACAATATGCGATCAGCGCAAGGATCAGGTTTACCGGATAATCACCAAAAGCTCTGTATTCTGTTGCGAGGATTACATTCTTTCCATTCGTCGCATAAACGCTCAGTGCTTCATAGATCAGTGAAAGCGCACAGGTAACGATCAGGGAAGAAATATGTAATTTGATATAGACGATTCCGTTGATCAGACCGATGATCGTACCGCAGATCAGAGGCGCGATGACAAGACCGGCATAGCCGAATTTCACGCTTGCATTGCATGCAATAATAGAGGAAAGTACGATATTTGCACCAACACTCATATCAAAAGGTCCCATAACGCAGATAAAATAAAGACCGCAGCCGCCTACTGCATAGATCAGGGCTGATTTCATATAAGTTGCCAGTTTGTCCGGGGAACCGAAGGTAGTTGGAGCAAGTACCTTGAACACTGCCCAGAAAACTACAAGCATAAGTACCAGAATGCCAATTCCATAATACTGGCTTTGTTTGAGTTTTTTCATAACCATTCTCCTATTCATTTCTTCGCCCGCCAGAAGCAGGAGGCCAACACTCCTTACGGTTGGTCTTTTGCTTTTGGCGGGCGCATATTACTGCTTCTTTTTAAATTGCTGCCTCCTGGAAAGAAGGCAGCAGATTTTTGGAGTCGTGTCATTTAGTTGCTGTGACGGGAAATAACGTCGTCGATGGAAAGTGATGTTGCTGCTTTGTTCAGATCGTCGAAGCTGTATCCAGCCATCTCAACGATTTCTTCGTCTGTGTACGGATCATCGTCAACGAAGTATTTCTGATAGTTTTCATAGTCGTCTGGAGAAGATACATACAGGTATGGGAATTCGATCTCATATCCGAAGGAACCTTCGTCTTTTGTATAGTTGCCTTTTACTGCATTGTAAGTCATAAGGAATGCAAATAACGGGTCACAGAAATGTCCGCCTGATTCTGCAAACATTCCGCCAGATTCGAGCTGTTCTTTCAGGTCATCAAGGAAGTCTGTGGAAACAACATCGATTTTGCCTGTAAGTCCTTCGTTTGCCAGAGCACCGATGGAACCAACCAGTGGGTCACCGCCGCCGCCTGCAACGATCAGGGCATCCATATCAGGATTGGAGTTGTACAGAGAAAGAGCTGCTGCTGCGCCTTCTTCAGAAGAAGTATTTGCATATACAGGCTCTGTCATAGTTGCCTGATCATCCGGGTTTGCTTCGTTCCATTCATCAACTGCTTTCTTGTATCCTGTCCATCTCTGCTGGAATGTAGCATCACCAACGGTCCATGCTTCCAGTCCGATGTTTCTGTCGCCATTTTCAAGAAGCAGGTTTACAAGTGTATATCCGTTTGTAACCTCATCTTCGTGTACTGCACCAAGATAGTATGGGGAATTGCATGCTGTCTGGTATACTTCCGGGCTGTTTTCTTCGGAAATGATACGGAAGAACTGTGTCAGGTAAACCTGGTTTGCTTCGCATGTCTGGATCGCAGAAGTCATTTCTGAATCAGCGGAGTTACAGATCACGATACCGTCGCATCCTGCTGCACAGAGCTGTTCAACAGAAGCTGTAACCTGCTCTGATACATGTCCCTGGTCTACATACATTACGTTTACATCCAGTGCTGCTGCCGCTTTGTCGATGATCTTTTTGCACTGGCTTCCAAGTACGTCTGTGGAACTCCAGATAGAAACACCAATTGTAATGTCATCTCCTGCTGCGTAAGTTGTCACTGCACTTGCTGGTACAGAAGCAACCATTGCTGCTGTTGCTGCGATAGCAACCAATTTTTTCATTCTTTTTTTCATCTTGTAAAAACCCTCCTTAAAATTTTTAAGCCAGAGTATGTTTTTCGTTCCGTATCCGGCTTCGTTGTGATTTTATTAAAACATACTCTGACTTTGTTCAGTTAGGACATATTTGGATTTTTTTGTTGCACATTTTTGACTCATTTGTACATATTATTGCGGTACTCTCTCGGACTTACTCCTACTTTTTTGCGGAAAACACGGCTGAAATAGTTGTAATCATCATAACCGACCAGGAAAGAAATCGTCTCCAGTTTCTTCTCTTCATCCTCCATGAGACGGATCGCCTGTTCCATCCGGACTCTGGTAAGACAGGCAATGATGGTCTCTCCGTAAGTCTGGCTGAACATCCTGGAAAGATAGCTCGCATCCATATGATACGCTGCGGCAAGTGCCGTCAATGTGATATTCTCATGGTAAGAAGTCAGTATATACTGACGGATCTGCTCCACCTGACTTCCCGCAGAATCCGTGCTGTTTTTGTCCGGATTGTTTTCCCACAGGCTGTCCAGCAGGATCCTGATCGATGCCATAACAGAAGGTGCATCCAGACATTTCATATAATAATCAATGTCATCCATCGCTTCTTCTGCCTGCGCGGTGAGCTCCGGATGCTGCTCCTGTACATAGCGGTAAAGGATTCCCGTGATCCTCCTTACATACTGTTTGACATCAAGGAAAGACCATTCTCCATTGTCACAATGCTTAAAATCACAGGTCCGAAAGATCAGTTTTGCCGTCTCACTCTTCTGTCCTGTATTCAAAAGATGGTACATTTCTTCTTCAATTCGATGCGACACCGTTTTTCCTACGGACTGACTGCCTTCCTCCTGCGAACATGCCAGAATACAATGACTGTGTGTAAAAGACCGTGTCACCAGAACGGCAACCATATCTCTGTACATACTTCCAATGTCGTCCAGGGATCCTGTCTGTTCATGAAGGATCACAGAAACAGGGCCATACTCATCCAGCGGAAATTCTTCAAGGATGTTTTCTGCCAGGATCCTGAGTGAGTTGATTCTATAGGAAGTAAAGATAAGAAATTCACTCATTTTATTGCAGTTGTTAAAAATAATAGCCTCTGCATTGCAGCCGGTCAGATTTCTGAGTCTCGTCTTGATGCTTAACGACATCTGCAGATTATCGTATTCAAACTTCTCCGCGATCCCTGCAATATTATAAAATTTCACCAGCAGGGCTGCCACACCGGAAAATTCCTTTGTCGAAGAAACATGCGGCTGTGCTGTAAACTGTCCGTACAGCTTTCCTGACAGCAGAGCAGAATATTCACTGTCCTCCAGAAAAGAGGAGATTTTGTGTTCCTGGATCTGGTTTGTTTCTTTGTGTTTTCGCGCCATCTCTCTTTCTTCCAGGATTCCAAGAGCTTTGGTGAGGATCTTTACAAGTTCCTCTTTTCCTACCGGTTTGAGGATATAGTCCAGTCCTCCTGAGACAAAAACACCTTTTACTTTGTCAAAATCATCGTATCCGCTCACTGCGATCGTAATGATCTCCGGATGTTCTGTCTGAAGCTTCTGCAGAAGTTCCAGCCCGCTTAAGAACGGCATATTGATGTCTGTCAGGATAATATCCGGTTTTTCTTCTTCAATACGTTCCAGTACTTCTTCGCCGTCACAGGCAGGATCCAGAAATTCAATAGAATAGTCCTCCCATGAGATCAGACTTCGGAGATTTTCCCTGCTCCAGTACTCATCATCCGCCGCCAGTACTTTATATTTCATCTTTTTCACAATGGGCACCTCCTGTTATATTTTCCCCATTCTCTTCTTCACTGGAAACGATCGGAACTGTGATCGTGACCGTTGTACCCTCTCCGGCCTGGCTTTCGATCCACAGCCCGTACTCCGGTCCAAACAACTGTTTCAATCGTGCATTTACATTCAGGATTCCGATGGAAACGCCTGTCTCCACACGTTTCCGGTCATTTTTCTCAAGAAGTATATTCATGGCCTCCGCATCCATTCCTGTACCATTATCTGAGATTGTGACCACAAGATTTTCTCCGATATGCTCGGAGCGGATCAGAAGCTTCTTGTCTTTTCGCCTGGTATTTCTGAGTCCGTGTGTAAGCGCATTCTCCACCACCGGCTGAAGACAGATCCTTGGAAGTCTGTCCTTCAGTGTTGCATTGTCGATCTGATATTCATATGCCACCGAAGATCCGTTCCGCACATCCATGACATAAAGATAATTACGGACATGGTCCATCTCATTCTGAATGGTAGAAAGCTCATCCGTCATGTTCAGGCTGTAGCGGAAAATCGCCGACAGAGAATGACAGATTCCGCTTACGAGAAGACAGTTCTGTGCATTCGCAATCCCACTCATGGTATTTAATGTGTTATACAGAAAATGTGGATTGATCTGTGCCTGGAACATTTTGAACTCTGTCCTCTCCACCAGCATCTTATTCTGAAGTTCTTCTTCTGCCATCGCCTGGATACGATCCAGCATTTCGTTAAATTCTGTTCCAAGTACTGTCAGTTCTTCTGACCATCCGACCGGACTTACACGCAGAGATGACTCTCCGTTTTTGATACGGACAATGGTATTTCTCATTTCTTCTACCGGTTTGGTCATCCATCTGGACAACATAAATACAAGCAGAACGATCGCGCCGATCATGCCTGCCATAATGATCAGAAGTGTCCGTATCAGCGACTTCTGTGTTGCTGTCAAAAGAGACTGTGATACCAGGACAAATGCTTCCAGATTATAGTCTTCCTGTGAAACCTGTATCAGATAATTTCCATCATATTCCTGTTCAAGCTGATCTGAGTTGTAATAATTTTCGACCACTTTTGCAAGCTGTTTCTGGATTCTTTTCTGTGATACAGAAGCCTGTCCTGTTTTGGCTATCACCTGGTCTCCTACAGGCTGAAGCCACAGACAGACCTGTTCTACATCGACATACTTGGACATGATCGACGTAAATGCAGAACTGTTGATATCACATACCAGATATCCGATATTTTCTCTTTCCTCATCATAATTGTGAAGTTTCAGCACCAGGCGGACCACATTTCGTTTTGCAATGGGATTGTAATAGCCAGAGATCATAAAGTCTGTCCGTTTATCATGCACATAATCATAGAGCCTTTCTGTATTGGAATCATATTCCGTCTGATACAGATCTCTTGGAAAAGAAGACGCATTATATCGGTAGGCGCTGACAACTTTGTCCTGTGTATCGTACAGATACAGGGCAAGAAGCTGATCTTCTTTCGTAAAACGCTTTCTGGCAAAATACCAGCTCCTCCAGTAATAATCCTTGAGGCTGGTTCCTTCTTCTGCCGCTGACCGAAGATCACTGATCAGATCCTGCTCACTGTAGATCGTCAGCATTTCGGTACGTACATTATGAACAAAAGACGCGATGTCTGTCTGCATCTTGTTGAGCGAGATCTCATGATCCGAAATACTCTCCGCCCTGATCTGCCGCCTGAGTGTCTGATGAAACAAAAAAGTCTGCAAAAGAAGTGCAAATACCACACTCGTAATACAGAAGACAAGCAGTGCATTACGCATGGTAAATTTTTTATGATCCATATATGTTTCCTTTTCATACAAAATTAGGTGTGATTTTTCTGAAATTCTTCTATTGTTAATAATTATAAGCATGGCGTTTTTTCAGGTAAATACAGATTCTTATGAATAAAGTTTGTTTTTTTATTTTTGCCCGAAAACAAAATCGGACTTCCAACCAATATCTTTTGTCTGATACTGACTGAAAGTCCGATCCTGTGTTTTTTATTTTTCAGTGTTTATATGCGTAATTCAGAAGTATCCTGGAATCTCTCCAGCGTGCGTTGGAGTTTGGTCCGCCCAGGACAACTGAAATATATGTATTCCCCTTCTGAGACTGGCACAGACCCACGAAACAATGTCCGGCTTTATTGGTATATCCTGTTTTCATGCCGATCACACCCGGCATGTTTCCAAGAAGGGCATTTGTAGTACTTACGGTAAAACGGCGATTTGTATTAAGACTCTTGAAGGAGTAACTTTTGGTGCTGATGATTTTTCTGAATGCAGGTTTCTTAATCGCGTAACGCGCAATTTTAGCAAGGTCAGACGCAGTTGTATAATGAGTGTAACCGGCATCAAGACCATTTGGTGTTGCAAAATGCGTGTCAGTACAGCCAAGCTGCGCCGCTTTCTTATTCATAAGACTGACAAATTTACTTTGTGAACCACTGATATGCTCTGCGATTGCTGCCGCGGTATCGTTATGAGAAGGAACCATAAGAGAATAAAGAAGATCCCTCATATAAAATGTTTCGCCTGTTCTGGCGTATAATTTCGTTGGTTCCAGTGCTGTTGCTCTGGCAGAAAATTTCACAGTTTCGTTCATTTTACTGTTCTCAAGAGCAAGGATACAGGTCATGATCTTGGTGGTACTGGCATTTGCATGCCGGAGGTTTTCGTTCTTTGCGTACAAAACTTTTCCTGTATCGGCATTGATAAGAAGTGCACAGTCCGATGCCAGATCATAATACAGACCTGAATGGTTCAGTGAACCATTGCTGTCAAAATAATAAGTAGTCTTGTTGATCGTTCTTTTTCCGGTGTATGCCCTGCCAGCAGAGTCAAAATAATATTTTTTCCCGGAAGGAAGCGTATACCAGCCACTGGTAACAAGAATTCCCTTCTGATTCGCATAATAATAATTCTTATTGTAGCGGAACAGGCGGCTTCTGTACATATATCCCTCTGAACGGGTTCCGAAATAATACTTCCTGCCGTTAATCGTATGCATTCCATACCAGGCTTTTCCTGAACTGTCAAAGTAATAGTTCTTTCCTTTGATCCTCAGATATTTGTTTCTGGCGTAATTTCTCTGGCCATAACGATAATACAGATTATTATTCTTGCTGACAATCTCTCCAGACGAGACCGCCTGCAGCCGTGGAAACGAAGATGCTGCTGATACTGCTGTACTTCCACCAAACAGAGATACAAACAAGACAGCCAGAATTAAAAGCAGTAGATTCTGTTTCTTTTTCATTTGATCCTCTCCTTAATAAATAAATCTGCCAAAATTCTAGCACGAAAATACATTTTTTTCCAGCTTGAATTTTGGCAGATGTTATTTTATTTTTGAAAAACGTTATAACCTCAAAATCTTACAGCGTTTCTTATAGCAGGCAATTCCATATCGCAAAATCTGCTCTATTCCCTCATCATATAATGCTTCTTCATACTGTTTTGATTCGATCTGCTTTAACGCTTTTTCTGCTGCCTTTTGCAGATTTCCATCCTCCGCATATTTCATCTCGATTACAATGCCCATTGCAGTATCGTCTGTCTCAATAAGAATGTCGCTATAGCCTTCTCCTGATTCCCTGTTGGAACGTACTATCCAGTTTTCTTTGATTCCCAGGATCCCAAGGAGAATTCCATGATAAAAATTTTCTTTCATTTCTTTTCGCACAGATGTATCACGGATACTGATCGTCTTTCGAAGATACTCCCCGAAACATTTTTCTGCTGATTCTGTATTTCCATTCTCGAGTGCCTCACAGAATCGATTCAGTAACTCTCCGTCTTTCTTCACATTTTCTCTAAAAAGCTGCATGATCTGCGTTGTAAAAATATTCCGTATCTCCCTGTTCGGTATTGCAAGCCGGAATATATTTCCCTCCGATCTTCCTCTCTGGGTTAGATATCCCGTAGTAAACAGAACACTCCAGATATTATCAATCGTCTGGTACATGTCCTCATAAGTCAGTTCCTGATGCAATTCCTTTATAATACACTCACCAGCGACCAGCCCCTCAATTTCCCTTCTGATTGTTCCACTGTTATCAGATTCTCTGATAAATCTTCGAACTGCTTCATTGCTGCTGGTATTGATCCAGTAATTTTGCGGCTCCGCATTTGGATCTGCCAGAAGTGTTACGCAATAATTCATAACATCCCACGGGCAGTAAACTTCCACATTTCCAAACTGGTATCCATCATACCATTCCTTTACCTGCTGATATTTGTCTGACAGGTGATAATATTCCAGAAGTTTTCTCACTTCCTTGTCTGTAAACCCAAAGTATTCATCAAACCGTACATCCGCAACTGATAAAACTTCAAAATTATTCAGACCTGTAAAAATACTTTCTTTTGATATCCTCATACACCCGGTCAGTACCGCCAGTTTCAGACTTTCATTTGTTTTAAGCACCTGTTCAAACAGCTTGCGGATCAACATTGCCATTTCTTTGTAATATCCATGCTCCGATGCCTTTGACAATGGAACATCATATTCATCGATCAGAAGAACCGTCTGTTTTCCATGATGTTTTTCAAGTAACAGAGATAACGTTTTCAGGCTTCCAGTCAGAGTAACTTCATCCATCTCAAAAGGAATCCTGTCTCCACCTTTTATAAGAAGTCCGTATTGTTCTTTCTCACGATCTGTAAGTTTAGTGCTGTCCATCAGATACTGAAATTTCATGGCTTCATTTCCAATCGTCGCACACAGCATCTCATAGGCATCTCTGTAAGCAAATCCATCCACGCTTTTGAGTGAAATTGAAATAACAGGAAATTTCCCCATGTATTCTTCACAGACCTGTTTATCACGGGATATCTGCAGTTCATTAAATATTCTTTTATCACCTTGCAGTGAAAAAAAGTTTTTCAGCATACTCATATTAAGGGATTTTCCAAATCGTCTTGGTCGTGTAAACAGTGTTACTTTTCCTCCTGACCGGAGCAATTCACTTATCATCCCTGTTTTATCCACATAGTAATATTGATTTTTGATCATTTCATCAAAAAATTCTATCCCAATAGGAAGCCTCTTTACTGCAAAATCCATTTCTCACACTCCCTGCTTTATATTCCTGTGCCGTTCGCATTAATGTAATGCATTTATATGTATTATAACAAGAAGGATTTCTGAAAACCAGTACTGTTTACCGCCTGGAAAAACAAATGCGTGAAACAGGTTCTGTAAAAACAAGGACATCACAGAGAGGACGTAAACATGCCCTGAC
>NZ_FR886686.1:0-2510 GCF_000436615.1 Blautia sp. CAG:237 | reverse complement strand
TAGAAGCATGGTCTCCAAGACAGAAGAAATATTTCGAAGTAGGAAGCTGCTCTAACTTAGGTGATGCACAGGCTCGTCGTCTGAGAATCCGTGTAAATGGAAAAGATGGCAAGAAATATCTTGCGCACACACTGAACAACACTGTAGTAGCTCCTCCGAGAATGCTGATCGCATTCCTGGAAAATAACCTGAATGCTGACGGATCCGTAAATATTCCGGAAGCACTGCAGCCATACATGGGCGGCATGAAGAAAATTGAGAAAAAGACCCGCGCATAAGGATATGGAGGTGTACTTTTGCACAGCTATTTAAAAGCAGTCGGTTTTTCAGAAATAAAGAAACGTGCGGAGATGAAAGAAATCCTGCTGGATGTGATTCGAAACTACGATGAAAAAAACGTGGTTTCAGACCATCCGGACGGCACTTTTGCTGAATTCTCCAAAAGTTATGGATACGACTGCGGAATTACTGTTTGCGGTCAGTACGATGAAGATAACAGGTTTCACGTGGAATATTATTATCCTTTCTTTAAGGGAACCGGCATTACAACGAATGAACCGGTGACAGTAGAACGGCATGCAGACAAAGAATCTTTTGCAGGTGCCTGCGACGATCTGAGAATAGGAATTACACTGATCTTTTATCTGCAGAATGGTGCGAGATATATGCTCGAAAAAAGCAAAGGAAATGTTTTGAACAAACCATTGACTTTATCCGGCCTTGCAGATGAGGGACGTATTCTTCTTCCGGTCCTGAAAGATAAAGAAGCAGTAAAGGTCGAGAAGGAAACCAGTAAGAATCGTAGTTCGCTGATTGCGGCAGCCAGAAATGGTGACGAGGAAGCGATGGAAAGCCTTACGATGGAAGACATGGATACATATTCCATGATCTCCCACAGGATCGTAAATGAAGATATTTTTACGATCGTGGATTCTTATTTCATGCCTCATGGAATCCAGTGTGACCAGTATGGAATTCTGGGAGAAATCCAGGAAATCCATCATACCCGCAATGAGGTGACAAATGAAGAACTCATTCAGATGACAGTAGAGAGCAATAACATGCAGTTCGATATCTGCATCAACAAAAAAGACCTCCTGGGTGAACCGGAGATTGGAAGACGCTTTCGAGGTAATATCTGGCTTCAGGGACAGATCCATTTCTGACAGATAAATAATATTAAAATACAGGCGGCAGATAAAGATAAAATTCTGCTGGAAGAACAGAAAGTCCCCACCCACTACTTTAATTGCGAAAGGCAATAAGCAGTGGGTGGGGACTTTCTTATTTATACTACTTAAGGAGGAAGAGATATATATAAGTAGCGAAGCGGATTATGAATAGCCGCTTTGCTACAAAAAATGGGGTAGCCAACTGGTAGGCGGATTTATCTGTTAATGCTGTTGAATGGGAGAGCTTTCTGCATGATTTCGTTGAATTCCTTACGCGCTTTCTCGTGGTCACAGATTTCGATAACGTCAGTTTCAGGATCGTATTTTACATATAAAACTGCGTTCTCCAGGTCGGGAGCTTCTTCCAGATCATTTTCACGGTTATTGGTCTGTTTGATCAAGACGCTGAAGCTCTTATCAATAGGTTCTTTAAAAACTTTTTTGTCTACAAAGGTGTTCTCTACTACGGATGTATCTGGATGCCAGATAGCCTTATCCAGAATATCTGCGAAAGCGTCTTCACTTAAATCGGCAAAAGAATAAAATGTCTGATACTTCCATTCGCTGTTTGTTAACATTAGATTACAAATTCTGTACTCGCGGAATATTCTTCTGCTATAAAGGTTTTTCCATTTGCATATACCATTGTCTTTTCAAATTTCTGGAGAAAATTATACTGTTTGCGAAGTTCGCGAATTTCGTCCGCCTTTTTTGACCAGCTTTCTGAAGATTTTAATTTGGGGTCAGTAAGTGCCCAAATTTTATCCGCTTCCTCCAAAACATCTTTTAACCAGAATTGCGTATCTCTTAAAGGGAACAGTGCATTGCTTCTTCTGGAAGCAGATCTCCTGAAATCCTTTTGAGAATTCCATTTCCCTTATATACTATCCCCAGTTTATCAATATATTCTTTTGCCTGTGGAAACTCAAAAGCTGCTTCCATTTCCAGCAGATTTTTCATAGCTGTTTCTTTATCGTATTTTTTGAGATTAGGATCTGTACCTACAACAGTGTTGTTTCCCTCTGCTGCTCTGGTGTCAAGCAATGGTAAAACATCATTTACTACGATGAATAATCTCTTTTTCATTAGTTAAGGTCCCCTTTTTATAAATAAGTTCGTTGTTGTTTCTGATGACATATATACTAAAGTATAACGTGATTTTGCTCCAGAGTATTGTATAGAAAAGTTTTGCTCAGGGACAAGTTTTTTCATCAGGGTAGAATGCACATATTACCAGGGACAACTCGGGTATATAACGACCAAGAAAGTCAAGGGAATTGTAAAAAATTATAAATGATTTGATGCAAACTTGATAAAATAAAAGACTTGTTTTTTGGG
>NZ_FR886685.1:0-22290 GCF_000436615.1 Blautia sp. CAG:237 | reverse complement strand
CATGCTGCGAAGTCTTTCTGTTTTCCTTCGATCAGAGCATCGATACCATACAGAGCAACTCGTCTGTAGTCACCAACGATACGTCCACGTCCGTAAGTATCCGGAAGACCTGTCAGGATCTTGCTGTGACGGGCTAATTTCATCTCTGGTGTGTAGATATCAAATACACCCTGGTTGTGTGTTTTGAATTCATAGTTGTGGAATACGTCTTTGATCTTGTCGCTTACTTTGTATCCGTAAGTTTCGCATGCCTGCTCTGCCATTTTGATTCCACCGTATGGCATAAATGCACGTTTCAGCGGTTTGTCAGTCTGAAGACCAACAACTGTTTCAAGATCTTTAAGATCTTCGTCGATGTATCCCGGGCCATATGCTGTCAGAGATGTAACAACCTCTGTTTCCATATCCAGAACTCCGCCTTTGGCACGTTCTTCTTTCTGCAGTTCCTGAAGTTTTCCCCACAGTTTGTTTGTTGCTTCTGTTGGTTCTTCCAGGAAGGAAGCATCTCCGTCATATGGTGTGTAGTTCATTGAGATAAAGTTACGAACGTCGATTTTTTCTTTCCAACGGTTTCCTTTGAAACCTTCCCACTGTGAAAAGTTTTTCATTTTGCACCTCTCTAATATATGATTTATTCCGCGTATGTCCCGTCTAACTTTTCTTGCAAAAGAAAAATAAGACCGGAATCTTATTAGTTTCAAGTGAACACTCCCTTGTTCACGCCGCTAGTGTACACTATGGAATACGCCGTTGTCAATCGATTAACGCATGCTTTTAATTTAATACAATTTGTAGCTGTGTCTTGATATTTTTTATCAACATGTTGTGGTTTTGTACTTTTTTACGTCCAAAAAATATACCCGGAAAAGTACAAAAAAGCAGCCTCTCGCTGCTTTTATATTCCCCCGTTCCACACATCAATATGCAGAAGCTGGAACAATAATGCAAATACTGTTTTGTAGATCGTTCGTGCCTTGAGAGCTGTCTTGTCCATATATCCAAGATGCATTTTGACTGCTACAGATACGGTGCTGTCGATGATGTTGGACACGATCACCTCCGGATCCATCAGATCGGACACCCCAAACATCCTGCCGGTCTCTACCATATAATTAACGAATACTTCAAAGCTCTGCTGCCGCACCTCAAGGATCTTCTTAGTATAGTGTGCTGACTGGTAAAATCTCCAGTAAAAAATGGTCTGTTCCGGATCACTCATAAGGAATTCCCAATATGCACTCCAGAGAGTCCAGCACATAGATTCCAGATCCTCTGCTGTCTTAAGCTCTGCCTTCTGCTTCTGGATCAGATTCTGGATCATTCCTGCAACCTTGCCGTCTACTTCAAAAAAAGATGTCTCCATCAGATCGAACAGATCCTTGTAACACTGATAAATATACGGGTCGGAAAGCCCGCATCCCTTTGATACTTTACGAACGGTAACGCCTTCGATGCCTTCTTCTGCTACTACTTTATATATGGAACGCTGAAGTCTTTCTTTTAATTCTTCTTTTGTGTATTTTCGAGCCATTACACTCTCCTTCTGTATACCGTTGATTTGATTAAATTTGACCGAATCCCGACTGCTGACTTCGCTTTTTACATAAAAAAAGCAAGACAGCAGATGGATTCTCTGTTCTTGCAACTGGCTGGCTCGTTCTCGGCCCCTATAGCTTTGCGTCACTGCGTTACCACAGCTTTGCCTTTATGAAGTTAAGTTCATGGTAACGTAAATTCTGCATTTTTTCAAGGGTTTTGATCCAAATAAGTAAAAATCAATGTAAATGTTAAAGTAAATGTTAACCTGATTTATTTTAATTCATGGTGTAACATGGTATGATTAGAACAGTGAACAATGTAGTATCAATAAAATACGGGGAGGTAAACTATGTTTCAAATTCCCACAAAGATCGAATCGGCATATACCGCCGGGAACGTTCTTACACTTAACCAGCGAAAGATCCAGCCTGCTCTGCACAGGGGAAATATTCTTTCTGTAAATTTGAAGAAAACTTTATCTGGCCATGTACAGGAAAATCCCAAAAGAATACAGGCTTATCGACATCCAGAACCAGCACCTGTAACTCCGACAGTATCTTCGGTATCCTCTGCTCCGCAGAAACACGATATCCCGGTCCTTCGTAACGTCATACAGAAGGGCCAGAAAGTCCGTATCGGCACAGTCGGGCAGTTTTCAAAGGTGCGTGTTGCACTTGGCTGGAACGTCTCTAACCCTCAGTGTGATATCGATTTATCCGCTTATCTTCTGGATGCTTCAGGCAAGGTTCCCGGCGATGACTGGTTTGTTTTTTACGGACAGACACTGAGCCCCGACGGAAGTGTTGCCCTGCATGTAAACGGCTCCAGGGCAGACCGTGAATATGCGGATATTGATTTTTTCAAACTGAATACTTCCATACGGAAGATCGTTTTTGTCCTTACGATCAACGAGGCACTGGAGCGGCACCTAAATTTCAGCATGGTCAAAGATGCCTATATCCGGCTTCTCGATCCGGATTCCGGTCAGGAGATCTACAGTTTCATGCTGACCGATTATTATGACAATGTCACATCCATGATGCTCGGAGAGATTTACTTACATAATACAGAATGGAAATTCAACGCTATCGGAAACGGTGTCGCCAGAGATCTGGCGGGGCTCTGCCAGTTATACGGCGTTGAGACAAACTAACGGGAGGATACTCTTATGATCAAATTTGAAACCATAAACGAACTGACACTCAAAGTCACTACTACAGACAACGACGTTATCTTCACCAAGACCGGTGCTTTTATCGCAGGCGACTGCAGCGGCAACACTAATTACCGCTTCGAAAAAGTCCTTCTCGGACCGCAGAAAAGTCTCGCCCAGGCAGCACTCGGCTCCCTGATGCGCCGCGTCACCGGTGAAAACATTCCTCTTACCAAAGTCACCATGAACGGTCCATCCGAAACCTATTACGCAGAAAGCGCACAGCATGTTCTGGTCTATAAACTGGAACCGGGCGAAACGATCTCTGTCGAATCCGAAAACCTGCTTGCATTTACACAGGACTGCAAATACAGCGTCCGCTTCATCGGTGTCGGCGTTTTGTCCCAGAAAGGTCTTGCTACCACCACACTTACCGGAACTGGAAGCGAAGCTTATGTAGCGGTCATCACTGACGGAAACCCGATCGCACTCAGCAATGTACAGTCCCACAATACGATCTCTGTCGATCCGGATGCTGTGATCTGCTGGATGGGCAATGGTGCCTGCGACCCGCGCATCACAACAGATGTCAACTGGAAAACCTTTATCGGACAGGCTTCTGGCGAATCTTATTCCTTTGAATGGCATGGCGGAATTCCGGTAACTGTTATCATTCAGCCTTCTGAACGCAGCGGCGGTATCCGCGTTGCAATCGATTGAAAAAATATCCCCTGCCACTTTAGCAGGGGATATTTCAAAATCAGCTCTTTTTATTTGTTAGATCTCATGATCGCTTTTCGTACCATATCCACAGGGATGATCAGTACTCCAAGAACCATGGAAACAAGCAGTGCTTTCAGTGTCAGAGGAGTTGTGCTGAAGACTTCTCCACCGATCTGGATCAGGACTGTCTGAAGAACAAAGATCGCACCCATTACAAGGATAAATCTCTTATTTTCTCCAATATGCTCAAACAGGTTAAATCTCTCAGATCTGGTATTCAGACTGTTAAAGATGATCGCATAAATAAAGAATGCAAACATAACGGTCTTCTCATACAGATCCGGATTTGAACATCCTGCCGGCATAACTGCTGTTGTGATTCCGCCGACATTTTCCAGAATCAGGATAGATCCCAGAGTGATAAATATCGAGCTCACACCAATTGCGGACTTGATATATCCTGTCAGGATATTGTCGCTTCTCTTTGCCGGCTGCTCGTTCATGTAACGGTTCAGGATCGGCTCACCGCCGAATGCCATAGCTGCCAGTGTATCCATGATCAGGTTGATCCACAGGATCTGTACGATAGAGAATGGCTCTGTCCAGCCAAGGATCGGTGCCAGAATGTTCATCAACAGGGTACTGATATTTACAGTTAACTGGAAGATCAGGAATTTGCCGACGGATTTTGCCATCGTTCTACTGTTCAGTACACAGTCTTTGATAGAAGTCAAACTGTTATTCAGGATGACAACATCGCCTGCTTCCTGTGCAACTGCGGTTCCATCTCCCATTGCAAATCCGATATCCGCCTGTTTCAGAGCAGGTGCATCATTGACACCGTCTCCGGTCATACCACAGACATCATCAAGCTGCTGTGCAACTGTGACAAGGCGTTTCTTGTCCAGAGGTTTCGCACGGCTGACAACACGAAGATTCGGAAGTTTTTTCTTAAGCTCATCATCAGAAAGCTGTTCCAGTTCATCATGAGTAAGAACAACTTCTGTCTTTTCATCTTTGAGGATTCCGGCTTCTTTTGCGATCGCAACGGCGGTCTCTTCGGCATCACCGGTAACCATGACTACCTGGATTCCGGCACGGTTCAGGACTTCAACTGTTTCGATCGCATCTTTTCTTACGTTATCTCGCAGAGAAAGGACTGCAAGAAGGATCTTCTGGGAACCAATGATCTTCACTACGGAGAGAAGTTTCATAGTTCTCTTCGCCTGTGCGACCATCTGCTCTTCTACTTTGGCTTTCTCTGCAGATGTAAATTCTGCGATGCTGCCATCTTCTGTCATATAATGTGTCACGTCATTGATGATGTTCTCTGTTGCACCTTTCCAGTAAACAGTGCCATCATTCAGTTCTACGGTTGCACATTTCTTCTCGGAATCAAATCCGCTGATCTCTTTTACTTTGGACGCATCAACTTTATCCGGAGCACCCTTGGAAATAGCATAGGTCAGAAGTGCACGGTCCATGTTGTTACTTCCGATCGCTTTACCTTCAGAGATTTTTGCAAGGTTATTCAGAGTGATCGCTTCCAGAAAATCATTATGTGAGACATGGTCAACGATTCTTCCGTCTCCAAGGACAAACTCTACCAGTGAAAGATTTCCCTCGGTAATGGTTCCTGTCTTATCACTGAACAGAAGGTTCATGTAAGCAGAATCAGAAAAAGCTGCCTTATGGCTTACAAGGATGTTTTTCTTATACATAGATTCTGTGTTCATGGACTGAACCAGGCTGTTCATCATCGGAAGACCTTCCGGTACTGCCATGATAACGATGGAGGCCATCAGCATAACAGCCTCTGCGATCAGAAGGATCACAAATACTGGCGTGATTGCTTCATCTGCACGCATGATAGAAAGAACAACCTGCAGGACACCTGCGATCGCTGCTGCGGAAACACCAAGTTTACCGATCCCACCGGCAACAACTTCAAGTTTGAGGCTGGAAGTATCTTTACGCTCTTCTTCCTCGTTTTCATCGGTAAGGGCTTTGTTGATCTTACCAAGTTCGGATGCATCACCGATCACGGTTGCTACCATATATGCCTCGCCGCTGGTAACGACTGATCCCATAAATACTTTATGTGCAGAAGAATAATCTGTAGATTCTGCTTCTTCCATAGTATCTGCTGCGGACTTGGACTCATCACGGGATTCTCCGTTCAGAGCTGCCTGAGATACTTTCACATTGCCTTTGAAAACAAGTCCGTCAACCGGGACTTTATCACCTGCCTGGATCAGAATCGTATCACCTTTGACGATGTCACTTGTCAGCACTTTGACAAGTTTGCCGTTTCTGAATACTTTTGCATAGGTTTTGTTGTATTCTTCCTGCAAAGCCTCACTTCTTGATGTATTTCTGTATTCAGATAAGGTACTGAATCCTGTTGCAAGTGCAATTGCAAGTATGATACTGATGATCTCAATAACGTCATTATCGCCGCCCAGTGCCGGAACGATCACGCCAAGGATCGCAAGCACAACCTTAAGCGCCAGTGCAAGACAGAGAACCTTGATCCAGATATCGTCAAAAGCACCGATGAACATAGACCAGAGTGACTCTGTTTCTTTCTTGGCAAGTGCGTTGGTTCCATACTGCTGTTTGCTCTGCGCCGCCTGCTCCTCCGTCAAGCCCTGTTCAAGAGCTTTCCTGTTTAGTTTTTCACTCATTTTGGTGAATTCCTCTCTTAAAATAAATTTATATATATTCTGATAATGAAGCAGGAAGAGAAACTGCAAAAGTTTCTCTTCCCAAACTCTTCACATCATCATACATACCGTCTGCAAAGATCGCCGATCGATGTGTCCTTTGTGCCCTGACCGATGGCTCCGAATTTCCATTCGCCATTGTGTCTGTAGATCTCTCCAAAGATCATTGCGGTCATACCGGAATAATTCTCGGTAAGGTCATATTTACACATCTCGCGATTGGTACTTCCATCTACAATTCTGATAAATGCATTTTTGATCATTCCAAAATGCTGTTTTCTCTGGACTGCTGAATAGATATTTACAACGATCACGATCTTGTCATATTCCTGCGGCACCCTGGAAAGTTCAATGAGGATCTGCTCATCATCGCCTTCTCCCTCGCCAGTCAGGTTATCTCCCATATGACGGACAGTGCCTGATTTGTGCACAAGATTTCCGAAATAAACAACATCTGTCTTATCCACAAATTTACCATTCTTAAGCAGGATCGCGGTCGCATCACAGTCAATATCTGCCGCCTTAAAAAGCCCGAACAGCCCTGATCTCTGCTCTACCGCATCCCATCCAAGTCCTACGAGTACATTTGAAAGTCCCTTGCTCTCTTTGCTGAGACTGACTTTCTGTCCTTTTTGCAAACTAATCGACATATTCTATCTCCTCCCGGCATTCGCCAGTCAGTTAATGTGTAACGTTGTTTTTGATGCAAAAAAATTATGCAACTTCGATTCCGTAATGTCCGCAGAGTGCTGCCAGACCGCCCTGGAATCCACTGCCGATCGCATTGAATTTCCATTCACCGTTGTGTTTGTAAAGTTCTCCAACAACAATAGCTGTTTCGATGGAGAAGTCCTCTCCCAAATCATAACGGATCAGTTCCTGGTTTGTATCTTTGTCCACGATTCTGATATATGCATTGGAAACCTGGCCGAAGTTCTGTCTTCTTGCCTCTGCCTCATAGATCGTTACTGTAAAAGCAATTCTCTCAACATTTGACGGAACATCGGCAAGAACAACTTCCAGTTCTTCATCATCACCTTCGCCCTCGCCAGTACGGTTATCTCCCATATGCTTTACGGAAGCTGACGGATGTTCAAGATTTCCATAGAAGATGAATTCTTTGTCCGTCGGGCATTTACCATTGGAACCAAGCATAAATGCTGCTGCATCAAGGTCAAAATCTGCACCTGTGTCAAAAGCATTTACATCCCAGCCAAGTCCTACCATGATGTTCTTTAAGCCCGGATTTCCCTTTGTAAGATCTACTTTCTGTCCTTTTGATAAATTGATTGGCATAGCTGTTTCCTCCTTTATGATTTCCTCTTTTGAGAAATTTTAACATATTTTATTTGCCTGCACCACCATAGGTTTTGAGAAATTCCTGTTTGATATTCTCAAGGCGGGCCGCATCGTCGATACGCTGTTTTCTTGCTTCCTTCTGAATGTTCTGCGTTTCCTCGATACCATTGACGATCGTTCTCCACGTTGTTTCCAGCGTTTCGATCTTGACGGAACTTCCACTTGCAAGTCTCGCTGTCATCTTGGACTGCTCAACTGTATTCCTGGCATTTTTGATCAACATTTCATTTGTCTTCTTGTCAAGTTCTGACAGCGCCTCTGCCTGGATCTTCTGGCGTTTGAGCATGACTGCCTGGGCAAGCCCCTGCTTAAAGACTGGAAGCGTAACGATAAACGCTGAATTGATCTTTCTGACAAGGTTCATATTGCTGTATGCCATTGTCTTGATCATCGGAATGGACTGGATCGCAATATTCTCAGCAACGCGAAGATCCTGTGTACGCTGTTCCAGCATCATAAGTGCATTGTTCAGTCCTGCCAGTTCAAGCTGAATGGAGTTATCTCCTGTCGCCTCAAAATCTGCCTGGCGCTGTGCAATGTAAGCTTCCAGTTCACGGCAGCCCTGCTCGCCGGCAAGAATGTATTTGACAAGCTGATGGTAATAATCGACATTTGCATCAAACATCTGCTCCAGCTTACGGTTGGACTGCTTGATCTCGCCCTCATACTCACGGAGCTGCACATAGATCTTGTCTACTTCCTCTCCCATTGTATGATATTTGTCGAGGATCTTTTCGAGCTGTTTCTTCATATTTCCAAACAGCTTGTTAAACAGGCCTTTGTTTTCCTGAAGTTCACTCGGATCAAACTTTGACATGATCTTGGACAGCGATTCAAGCATCTCACTGGACTCATCCAGCTGGCTCATACTCATGCTGTTCAGAACAACATCCGATGCTTTTGCAATCTCCTCTGCCGCCTCTGCACCGAAAGAAACGATCGTTTCGAGATTATTGACCTCGATCGTGCTTACAAGTGCGTCGACCTCCTCGGAATTCGTCAGTGTTTCATTCATTTGCTGACGGTCTGCCATGATATCATATGGCTGCACTGTCTCAATCTCAGTGCTGGCTGCCGGTGCAGATTCCACGGGTGATGCCGGTGGTGTTACCTTGCTGAAATCAATTCCCATAACACTTTATCCTTTCCTGAATAGTCTGTCACGCCATGACGTGTGTGCTGTTAATGGAATCGTATTCCAGTCAGGAACCTGCAGATCATACATAAAATCTCCTGTCTGATGTTCTTCCATTAATCTCTGGTTAAAATGGTTGTCCATATTGTAGCCTGTCGGAACAAAGAAAAGCACATCAAATCCCAGCAGGTTCAAAAATGCTGCATAGACAGAATCCTCCAAAGTGATCAGTACTTCTGAAGCATTGATGTAGATCAGTTTCGGATTTTTCTTCGTAAAATCAAAATTCTGTATCAGCCGCGTGACCTGTTTCGGCAGGTTCAGTGCGACAGATATGATCGTATATTCTGTTCCATTCTCAAATGTTCCCCGGATCAGCCGCTGCTCGATCAACGCCTCCAGCTTGTCCAGGATGTACTCCTGCATCTCTTCCCGGAGAAATCCATACGGATATGCCGGATGATTCCGGATCTTCCTGCGCTGCAGTTTCCCGTTTCGGAAAAATTCCGCCGCGTACATTTTAATCGGATTCGGTGATGTGGAAGTCAGAAACGGAGGATGATCGATCACCACCGTTTCCGGTGTCATCAACTGTTTGATCGAGATCCAGTAATCCTCTGTTTTCCTGTCCTTCACGCCGGATATTTTTGAAAAAATCACCGGCATGTTCACGGTTCCGTCAGCCGTACTGAAATTTGGTCTGTATTTCATCTCCGTATTCCAGAGAAGTTTGATCTCCCTGTCCATAGTCTGCAGCGAGATCGTATTGGCTTTCGTAAACTGCTGATCCCGGAATATCACAGAGTCATTGTACATCAGTGTATCCAGTTCCCGTTCTGCATGATACGCGGCAGTTCCTATATGAAGCTGTGCGTTTTGCTCCGGAAACTGATCCAATTTCATTGAAGTCTCATAATTTATCTCATATAAAAGAGTATCTTCAAGCATGCAGTGTTCATTCCGGTCCGGACACAGAATCAGGACATCCACCGGCACTCTCGCCAGAAATTTCATAAAAAGAACTTCATTTACATTCTGACATACGCCCAGATGGATAAAACAACCTGTGTCGTTTTTCTTCCAGTTCTTAAAAATCTGGTTCTGATATCTCCGGATCCAACACAAAAGATACACACCCTTATTCATCAGTCTGTTAAGATTGATCTCCGGCTCTCCTGCTTCCAGCTTCATCACTTCTGCAAAAGCCCTGCAGAGTACTGCCTGCAGAACCGGGCTCACCGGATATTGTATATTCATCTGCAGATCCGCGATCATCTGCTCCACTCCTGTATAGTGGTTTCTGCGGATCTTCATGATCTCATCTGTTGTCGGGTTTGGAATGCTGCCATTCACGATCACTGTCTGCCGCTTCTGATTCTTCAGTTCCAGATAAAACTGGTACAGATCATTTGCATAAGTAAGTTTATCCTCCACACCACCTATCCGCAGATAACAGTTATAAAAAAGATCCTCCCTGTCGCCGCGCTGCTCCGGTGCTTTGAGGATATCTGCCAGTCCACTTCCTTCGATCCAGGCATTTGTGCAGTTGATAAGCCCATCCTTTGAACCAAACAACTTCTGATTCTCCTCTGCCTTCTCAACCTCTGCTCTCAGTTTCTTAAGTGAAAAATCCGCCGGGAATCCTCCGACGTTTTCTCCTGTATATAAAGTAGATTTCTGAGACTGCGGATCAAGTTTCAGATACGCTTCATCTCCCATCGGTTCTGCAAGGACCACATCACATCCTGCATTTGAAAGAACAGAAATCAGCAGAAGTTCATAATTACTGATCGAACCAACATAGAGGATCTTGGGAACATTTTGCTGTCCGAGCTGATTCACGATCCGCTCAAATTTGTAATAAAGCCAGCACATAAACTTGATATATGCATTCTTGAGCATATTTTCAGTTTTTCCCGCTCTTCTCAGTTCCTCCAGTGAATCATAGATGGAAGCGGCTACATTCTCGTTCTGTGAACGATTCATCCTGGGGAGCCATTTCTGAAGCCCTGACATGATAAAGCCCATGCTGAGCTGAAAATCATTCCCCATCATTTCATAGTAATAAGACAGATTCCCCTCCGTGGGATTCGGTATCTTACCCTCAACGATCACTCCGCATTTCCTCGCGGCATCATAATAATTGTACAGAAATCTGCCGATTTCTTCCGAGTAACCATTGATACGGTAAAAATAAACACCCTTTTCCCTACGCTTCCCCAACTCTGTAAAAAAGTCACTGAGGCTTTGAATTTCTTTATGTTCTAAAACCAACGATTCTCACCTCAATATTTATTATAAATCATATTGTGACTCTCTTTTTTCAGAATAGTCACTGTAAATCATTTTATCATAGTCGACTGTTAATTACTACAGGTCTGAATTATTTTAAGATAATTTTTAGAAAATAGTTACATTTGTCATATAGCGTAAAGTTATGTCCTATTTTACAGGTAATAGCAGTTTCCACTGCATCCGTATGGAAAAATCTGCTTCTTCATTTCTGTCCGGAAAGCAGCTTCTGTGTCTGTATTTTCCAGAATCTCAAGAGCAGTTTTGAGGTTTCGGATATCTTTCTCCATAAAATCGGTGTAGTTGCCTCTGCCGACCAGTTTCAGGTGTGTAATCCCGGCATCTCTCAGTCTGTAAAGTGCACATAGACCGCAGCCGGTCGCACCGCACAGATAGCCGTTGTCATCGTATTTGGGGACAGTGGCATCTTCATCCTCAGATTCATCTCGTACCGGTTCCGTCCAATAGGGAACCCTGCACAGATGCCCTAGCTCATCACAGTGAAGCGAATTACAGAACGCTCCCGTAAACTGGCACATCTCATTCAGTACAAAAGCCTCAAACTCTGTCTCCGCCCGTCTCCCACCGGCAGTTCTTTCCGAGCAGATCACAGACTGCATATCCTCGAAGCTGTTTTTCCTGTGAAAAATCACCCTCTTCAGATCCAGACGCTGAAAAACTTCCACTGTTCTGCGGTTGATCTCTCCCATCTCACCACTCATATGGATTTCGCACGGGATTCCCTTCTCTCTCAGATAAACGATCAACGCCGGGTCTGCAATAATATAGCTCATAAATCCAAGTTTCATACAGTTCTCTATGATCTCCACGATCTCCGGATACTGCTGTGGAATATAGTACAGGGAATTGAAGGTCAGATGTACCGGCTTTCTGTATTTCCGAATCATTTCTGACAAAATTTCCAGTTCACTGAACGCCCCAAGCTGCACATGATAACACAATACCTCACGACGGTTGAGCGGCATGACAGTTCCGTACTTTTCCGTCCACGAATACGGTACAAATCCGCTGAAAAACTCATCTGCGCCTGCTTCCACGAAACGGATATATTCATCTGCTGATCCCAGTCCTGCTGTAATCTTCATCATCTTTTTACCTCATAACAGATTCAGGACAAGTCTGTCTATATTTGAATCTGTATACCTTTTTAATTGTTCTGAATCTTCCAGGAAGTCCCGGTCCAGCGCAAACAGCGAATTATATCTCCCTATCATATTCAAATGTTTCGGATACAAAAACGCCGCATTTTTACAATACTGCGGACATTTGTCTACCAATCTCTGTCTGCCTCTGTCTCCTTCTTTCTGCACTGCATACAACGGACAATACTGCGACGTATTCGTCTGGTAAAATGGAAAATGCAGGCTGTTTTTTCCTGCCGGGATATCCTGCATATAACCACAGGACTCCCACTCCGCCCGCTCAATTCCAAAACTTTCTCTCAGAAATTCCTGGTAAAAATCTGCATTGAAACTGTTCTGGCTGTACAGGTCTCGCTCGCCTTTTTTGTAATTGATACGGGGATCTTTTTTTCTTTTGTTAAGAAGCGTTCCGAGGCAGGGGAGCAGATGTTTCGTTTCTTTTCTGATAAAATCTGCCATTCCCCAGTCGTTAACTACACACTCCATTTCAAGTTCATTTTTGCTACACCAGTGATCGATTTTTCTTAACAATGCAAAGGTGTCTTCAAGCAAAATTTCTCTGACATAAGTAAAAGAAAGCGTAACTGCCGTAAACTCTTTTTTTGCCTTTTCCAGCATAGCGAAAAGAAGTTCTTCCTCTGGAAAAAGGAGATGACAGAACTGGTTTCCAATATAAATCCGATCCGGGATACGCGCTTCCAGACCGCTTCCCTGGAGATGATTTTTTCTCAGATAATCATGGTAAAATTCCGGAAGAGATTTTTGCAGGTATGCCGTATAGCGTTCCGGGCAGTCAAATTCTATGGCAAATTCTGTGTGCTCCGGGATTTCCATATTGATCTCAGCACGACCTGCTTTTTCTGCAAACCAATACTGTCTCTGTTCCTCCAGACTGCTGCAATGCTCACCGTCAAATTCTGAGGGATATCCTGTCAGTTCGCTTTCAAGTTCTCCGTCATCTTCCAGTTTCAGCCGGATATATTTGCTGTACTGCCGCACAAGTTTCTGCACCTGCCGCCGATACTCTTCCTGCTCCGTCCATACAAGAAACTGCGTAAAAAAATCCTCTTCTTTCTCTCTGCAGATTTCAAATTCTGTAATGACTACAGTCCCGTATTCTGCCCTCTCCATATCATAAAAACAAACTTCCAGTTTCTGTGGGCTGCAGATAGCACTCGCGGTTCGAAAGCAGAATCCTCCCTCTGCCATTTCTGTAATCTGAATTTCTTTTCTGTTTCCCGGACTCTCCTGCATTACAGCACTCAGAAGTCCATACGGCAGCATGGGGATTCCATGAAAGCGTTCCTTCTTTTCCTGCATCCTGTACATCTCCTCATTTTTCTCGTCTCAGTATAACATTTTTTCTTTATAATACACAGAGGGTGTTATACTTTCCTTTCGTATAACACCCTCTGCATTTCCATTCGTACGGCTTCTGTATGATTCTGTTATTTTATCCCGGTCATCTCTTTTAATTCATAAATATGTCCCTGGATCTTGTCTGCTTCCAGTTTCACAACTTGTGTCGTTTTTTCCGGATAGTATCTTGTTGAGGAAACAACTTCCCCGTGATTCAGATAAATTTCCACAGCTGTTGTGTCCACAAGCATCCGGAGCTCTTTTAATCTGCCTGACGGAATGACTGCCTTTCTCTGTTTCCGTCCTGCACCGGCTTTCTCAGATAATCGCAGGCAAGCTTCTCTGCCATCTGCCTCAAACATAAGATCATCTCCGACAGATATTCTGCATTTGCGTGAATCCAGTTTCAGGTCCAGCTCAAACGGTTTCCAGACTTCAATATTTTTCTGCGTCTCATCTATTTCACAACATCTTCCCCGAAGGGCTTCCATTTCTTCGACAGGATACTGGTACAATCTTCCATCATGTAAAGTGATCTCGCGCGGAATCGTCAGGCAGTGCTGCCAGCCCTCATCTTTTGCTGTAGGATTCGTGTATTCCTCTTCGACATCCGGCAGACCCATCCAGCCGATCAGGATCCGTCTTCCTTTCGCATCCTCAAACGTCTGCGGCGCATAGAAGTCAAATCCCATATCCCATTCCTGAAATTCTTTCACATTGATCTTATCCTCTTTCAGAAGGAAATAGCCTGACTGGTAGATATTCTGAAAACGATATTCTTCTCGTTCAAGTCCCTGTGGAGAGATGGACAGTGCCTGCTCTCCGTCGATTTCAAACAGATCCGGACATTCCCACATGTATCCGAGCGGCTCTTCTGTCGTAATTTCTTTATCATAATCCCAGTTTTTGAGATCCTCAGACTTGTAGATCAGCACAGCTCCCTGGTCATTTTTCTTTCGACCGCCCAGTGCCATGAAATAGTCAGCGCTATCTTTCCACACTTTTGGATCACGCACATGCTGCGTATAATCTTCCGGATAATTGCGGTAATCGACTGCAACTTCCTTCGCACTGAAATGAACTCCGTCCTCGCTCTCTACGTGAAGAGTACTGGCCTGCCTCCCGTTATTGATGTAATCGTAATCTCCGTCCATTTTGATATTTCCGGTAAAAAAAAGATGCAGCTTTTCATCCTCAACGATCGCAGAGCCGGAATATACACCATGGCAGTCATAGCTGCTGTCCGGGTACAGCGGCACACCCTCGTATCTCCAGGAAACCAGATCGTCGCTGGAATAATGTCCCCAGAATTTCAATCCGCCCTCTGCATCAAACGGAGCATACTGAAAAAACACATGATATCTTCCCTTGAAATAGCACAGCCCATTCGGATCATTCAGCCAGCCCGTCGGAGGCATCAGATGATGGGTAAGACGCTGTTTCTGAATTTCTCTGCTCATTGCTGCGGTTTCTTCGATCTTTCTTACTTCTGTGTCAAGGATTCCTGTTAATGCACTCATTTTTCTGACCTCCTGTTATTTTTCGGCTATATATTTATGGTATCATTATCATTTAGTTTTTACATGTATTTCATATACTATATATGTAATATTTTTATTTTATATGTAATCGTTTTCATATTTTTACGATATTATACACCATGCCATCCACAATTGTAAATACGCATGATGTCACAAAAAGCCTGTCGAAATTTGTACATTTTATATAATATAGCAGAAAAGCCGGCGGATACCCGGGGATCTGCAAAGAAAAAGGACTTCCCCACGGTACAGATTTAACTGTACGGCAGAGAAGTCCTCATTATTTAATATTAATTTTCAGCTCAAGATCAGATGTTCAGAAGGTCGCTGAATACCTTAAGTGCTCCGTCTGTCTCGTGAGCAAGTACACGTTTTGCAAGGACCTTACCAAGCTGTACGCCTTCCTGGTCAAAGCTGTTTACGTTCCACAGGAATCCCTGGAACATAACTTTGTTCTCGAAATGAGCAAGAAGTGCACCAAGAGATTCAGGTGTTACCTGATCACCAATGATGATGCTTGACGGACGTCCACCCTCGAAGTTCTTGTTGCGGTTCTCATCTGCTTTACCGCAGGCAAATGCTACGATCTGAGCAGCAACGTTTGCACAAAGTTTCTGCTGGCTTGTGCTGTCCTGGATCACTACATCTGTTCCGATCTGGCTGTTCTTGAAGCCGATGAACTGAAGCGGTACAATGTCAGTTCCCTGATGCAGAAGCTGATAGAAGGAATGCTGTCCGTTGGTTCCTGGCTCACCGAAGATAACCGGTCCTGTCACATAGTCTACAGGCTCACCGAAACGGTTTACAGATTTACCATTGGATTCCATGTCAAGCTGCTGAAGGTGTGCCGGGAAACGGCTCAGTGCCTGAGAGTATGGAAGAACTGCTGTGCTCGGATATCCCAGTACGTTGCGCTCGTAAACACCGATCAGGGCATCCAGCATAGCCGGGTTCTGCATTACGTCTTTGTTTGTTGCAAGCTTGTCCTCTGCTGCTGCTCCATCGAGGAACTGTGCGAATACTTCCGGTCCGAATGCCAGAGATAATACAGCACCGCCAACAGCAGATGTGGAAGAATAACGTCCACCGATATAGTCATCCATGAAGAATGCTGCAAGGTAGTCATCGCTCTTTGCAAGAGGTGATGTCTCACTTGTAACTGCGATCATGTGTTTAGATGCATCCAGTCCTGCATTCTTGAGAGCATCTTTTACAAAAGATTCATTTGTCAGAGTTTCAAGAGTTGTTCCTGATTTGGAAACCAGTACAAAAATGGAATGTGCAACATCAATGGAATTCAGAACTGCTGCTGCATCATCAGGGTCTACGTTGCTGATAAATTTTGCTTCCATTTTGAATTTGCCGTTTTTCTTAGCCCAGTTCTCAAGTGCAAGATACATTGCACGAGGACCAAGGTCACTTCCGCCGATACCGATCTGGACAACAGTTGTGAATTTCTCGCCTGCTCCGTTTGTGATCTCACCAGCATGTACTTTGTTCGCAAATTCTGCGATCTTTTTCTGCTGTTCTGTATAGAAAGTTCTCTTGTCAACGCCGTCAGCTTCTACTGCGTTTCCAAGCTGTCCACGTGTCATATGATGAAGAACAAGACGTTTCTCTCCTGTGTTGATCACTTCTCCATTGTAAAGAGCTTCGAATTTCTCTGTAAGCTGTGCTTCCTCAGCCAGTTTCTTAAGTCCTTCCAGTACTTCGTCGTCTACCTGTTTTGCTGCAAAGTTATAAGCAAATCCCTCTGCCATCGGAACGCTGTAATTCTTTACACGCTCTGCACCGTTTTCTCCTGCCATAACTTCTGCAAGATTTACTTTTTTTACTCCTTCGAGTTCCTTAAAAGAAGCAAGTGTATCCAGATTGTTCCAGGTAATCATATTTGATTCCTCCTTAAATATTATCGGTTTTTCGTTTCCGAACTTTTTCAATCATTTTGATTATAATATTAAATATGGGGAAATTCAAGGTAATTGTTCACAACTGGTCATGCCAGATCAATTTCCCATATCAGTCGCAGATAAGTGTCTGTCTGGAATCTGCGCCATCTTTCTTGAAGTCGGAATTTACAAATTCGATCTTCTTTGGTTTTATTTTGATGAGATTCATCGGATGCAGCATTTTTTCCAGAGCCTTCAGTGGAATCTTTCGGAAATCTGCCGCCTGCACATATTCCTGTGAAAATGGCTCTACAATAGATGCCAGGCCTGTGACCTGCATTCCTTTGAGCTTGCCAAATCCTTCATATTTATCAAAGATGACCAGGCATACATTTTTGTTCTTTTCCAGCGCATAAAACTTCTCGCCACCTTCAGAAAAAATCCAGAAGCAGTCGTCATGATACGTATACTCCAGCGGCGTACAGCGCACAAAATCTCCTGCCGCGGTTGCCAGTGCGCAGGTGTTGTTTGCCTGAATATACTCCTCCACGGCCTTTTTTAGAGCATCCTGGTCCAGCTTTTTTGACTGTGCATCTTTTTCTTTCCAGTAGTTTGCAGCTCTTTCGTATTCCTCGTGAGAAAGATCTGTATTCTCAGGGATTTCCTCATATTCATCTTTGTCCAGACAGAGTGGGATTCCTGTCTTGCTGTTTACATTGATCCCGCCATACCAGGTTCCTGTCACTTCCAGGATATCGCCAACCTGATAATCCATGGAATAGTCGTCATTTTTCTTGATTACTCTGATCTTTGCCATTTTTGTGCCTCACTTTTTGTTATAGTCGGATTACTTTTTGTCCAGGGTAAACTGTAACTTTTCATCGTCCCAGTATTTTACATTCAGTCCTTTATCCAGGAAATACTGTTCGATCACCTGATGCATCTCATCATAATGTCCCTCGCAGGCACAGTTTCCCAGTGGTTCGATCCACAAAGCCTGTGCTCCGCAGGCGTCGCGAAGGTGGAGTTTGAAATTCAGATGTTTTTGTTCCAGTATTCCGTTTACTTCTATGATTTCGTTGAAAGTGATAATTGCCATCGTTGTTCCTCCTGATGTTAAATTTTTCTGAATGGGATCTCCTTTCCATCATGTGATAAAACAATTTTATTTTGCTTTAATTCATATTCGAATTTATATATTGGTATTATTGAATTACCAGTAAAAGGAGCAAATCCAAAATCTGTCTCGAGTGGATTCAGCCACAATGTTACTGTATCATCATCCACTCCAATAATCCAGCCTCCGATTCCCGGATTTCCAGCCTCCGAATCATAAACGTCCAGATAAGGAATCTTTGCTGAATTAATTATAAGATCATAACAACTGTTATAGAAAAAAATGTCACTGTCATCGTCATCATCACTGGTCTCTGTCCCGTCTTTTTTCAGGTCTACTCCTGTATAATAGCCTGATATCTCCCCTAACCTTTTCGCATCTACGCTAAAATAAATCATCGAAAAAATGATCAGCACGATTACTGCCACTGTAATAACTATTTTCTTTTTCTTTGTATACACTGATATCCCCCTTCTGATAATTATAAATTCTAGTTTTATTATAATCTCTCTTTTTGTGGATGTACAACCAAATTTTCCGGCAAAGTTCGACCTTGCCTGCATGCAAAAAAATCCCGGTCTGCTCTGGATACTGGCAGTCCGGGATTTCATACTATATTAGATTATTTTACTTCTACAAGTTCAATCTTGAAATTCAGTTCCTTACCAGCCATCTCATGGTTTGCATCAAAAGTGATCGTTGTCTCTTCTTTGGCAGTTACTTTAACCGGGAATGGCTGTCCGTACTGGTTGGACAGATATACCTGCTGTCCTACGGTAAGATCCTCAGAACCTGGAAGCTGTGCGATCTCAAGTGTAAAGATTGCATTCGGGTCCGGCATGCCGTATGCTTCTTCCGGCATCAGGTGGATTTCTTTGATCTCTCCGACCTCCATATTGGCAACTGCTGCATCGAATCCTTTGATCATCTGTCCAGCTCCGCAGACAAATTCCAGCGGCTGTCCACGATCGTAAGAAGAGTCAAACTGAGTTCCGTCATTGAAAGTTCCCTTGTAATGAGTACGGCAGGTCTTTCCTACGTTCGGGCCTGTAAATGCCGGCTTGTGTGAACCACATCCACCACCGCAGGTTCCTCCGCAGGAATGTCCCTCTTCATGATCGCCACAGGAATGACCTTCTTCATGGTGATGATGGTCACAGGTTGTTCCTGCTGAAACCAGTTCGCCCTTAAGGTAAGCCTCTACCACCTCATCTGTATTTCCCTGAGCACCTGAACACAGCTGAATACCAGCCTCTGCAAGTGCATTCTGTGCACCGCCGCCGATGCCGCCACAGATCAGGACATCGATTCCCTGCTCTGCAAGAAGTCCTGCCAGAGCGCCGTGTCCTGTTCCATTGGAACCGATTACTTCACTGGAAACAACTTTGTTGTCCTCTACTTCATAAACCTTAAAATTCTCTGTCTTTCCAAAATGTTGGAAAACATTTCCATTATCATAAGTTACTGCAATTTTCATGTAAAAATCCTCCAATTCATACTATGTCTGTCTGATTAGTATAGCTTGTTGGAGAGATAAAAGCAAGGGAAGACTTTTTTATAGCTTTTTCTAAACCACAGGTTCATTGTTTTGCCCCGGAAGCTGTGCTAATCTTAATGCATCGAAGGAACACGAGTCCTTCAAAAGAAGTCTTGCAGAAGGCAGACTTCACAGATATTTTTATCATAATCTTATATTAATCAGGCGCGTACAGCAGCGAAATAAATTAGCCTTATGAGTTTTCTATTGTTGCTCAGGTGATCTTTTTTAACCATAACACAGATAACTTCTGATCGGAGGTGCTCCACGTTGAAGTGGTATAAAGAGAGGTATTTACGCTAAAAAACAATACACATATCAGATGAGATCTTACATCGCGTCTCGCTCATAATGATATAAGGTATAAAGAAGTCTAAAACCTTCTGCAAGTTGTAACCAGACTAATTCACAGAAAGGAGCAGCCAATGTCATTTCTTGATAATCTTAAAGAAGAAGCAAGCTTCACAGAGACATTGAACGGAGCAAAGACTCACTCTACCTCCGGCGATGCCTGTCTGGATCTGTTTGCTGTGGCCGGCGGCATGCGTCATCGTTCATACCGTGACCAGATCCATCTCTTTGATCGCGCTTATATCGAAAATCCAGAGCTGGCAATGAAGCTCCTTTTCTATATCCGCGATATCCGGGAGGGACTTGGCGAGCGTGAGCTTTTCCGCAACCTGATCCGGCATACCGCCAAAACCTGGCCGGAATCTGCCAGAAAAAATATTTCTTTAATTTCTGAATACGGACGTTTCGATGACCTCATGTGTCTGATGGGAACTCCATCTGAGGAAGCTGTTGTCGAGCTGATCCGCATTCAGTTGAACCAGGACTGTGAAGCTCTCAAAAAGCGAAAAGCAGGAAATATCAATGCACATATTTCTCTTCTCGCCAAATGGCTTCCTTCCATCAACACCTCAAGTGCACGTACAAGAGGACAGGCAAAGGTTCTTGCCTCTGCTCTTGGAATGAACGCCGGACAGTACCGCAAACTTCTGTCCGCACTTCGTGCAAATATTGCTCTGCCAGAGCGTTATCTTACGAGCAAAAAGCGGGGCAAAATCAATTATGAAGCTGTCCCGGCAGGCGCAATGCTCAAATATCACAAAACCTTCCACCAGCAGGATACCGAACGTTTTTCTGCTTTTCTGGCAGATGTCAATAACGGTCGGAAATCCATCCACTGTGACACGCTTTATCCATATGAGATCCTGCGTCCATTAATGCCGGATGGCCGCAGTCTCCCATACCGCGAACCTGACTCTGCAAATGCTGCACTGGAAACTCTCTGGAAGCAGCAGCCTTCCAAAGTATGTGAGCAGAATGCAATTTGTGTGATCGATGTTTCCGGCTCCATGTATTGTCATCGTTACGGAACGCCTATGCCGGCTCTGATCTCACAGGCATTGGGTCTGTATCATGCAGAACACTGCACTGGTACTTTTCACAATACATTCATCACTTTTTCATCCAACCCGGAACTGGTGGAAATTTGCGGTCAGACACTCGAAGAGAAACTTCGTTATATCCAGAGCAGCAGCTGGGAATTTTCAACAAACCTTGAGGCAGTTTTTGACCTGATTCTCCGGACAGCAGTCAATGCTGGCACACCTCAGGAAGAAATGCCTTCCACCTTATTTATCATCTCTGACATGGAGTTTAACGGTGCAGTGGAAAATCCGGATAAAACCATTTATGAAAATGCAAAAGCTGCATTTGAAGCCAAAGGCTATCAGCTTCCTGCTGTTGTATTTCACAATGTCAGCAGCTGGCAGATGCAGACTCCAGTCAGAGCTCATACCAAAGGTACTGCGCTCGCAAGTGGTGCCGGAACTAATTCCTTCAACTACAAATTTGATGGAAACATCACGCCGATGGATCACATGCTCCGCGTTTTAAACAGTCCCCGTTACGCGGCTGTGCATGCATAACCAGAGACTGTATCACTGGTGTTTCCTCGATACATACGAAGAAAACAAGAAGAGGCCATTTCGGCCTCTTCGTATACCAGCAAATCTTCCATCTGCACATGGTACAGATGGCTGAGTGCCAGCAGGTTATCAATTGTAGGGAGACACGCTCCGCGTTCCCATTTGTAAACTGCCTGCTCAGATATGCCGCCCATGTATTCACATACAGCGGCAACTCTGATTCCGTTCTCCTTTCTCATATTTCTTAATCGTTTCCCTGTTTTTTCTATCTGAATCACAGGAAAAGAAGTCGTTGTCATACGACATTCCCCCTTTTTCATTCCCTCTGAATTATCTTCATCATTGCATCGATCTGTTCCTGCATTACATCGACCAGTTCCAGACGGTCAAGCCAGTCTTTTGGAATTGCATCCATTCCCAGATATGCTCCAAGAATATTTCCGGCAACAGCTCCGGTAGAATCACTGTCTCCGCTGTGGTTTACAGCTGCAATCAACATTTTTCTGATATCATCTGGATACTTCAGACAACAGTATATCGCAATTGCCAGTGCTTCTTCTCCAACCCATCCTCCGCCGAGTTCTTTTTCGATAGTGGATGCATCTTCCTCACAGGCTGCTTCACTCAGTGCAATAGCTTTCTTTATGAGCCGTTCAAAATATGCCATGCTTTCGGATTCTCCAAACTGATTTTTTGTATCAGCCAGAGATTCCTCGATGATGAGTTTCAACGGCTTCTTTTCTCCATAAATACATTTGAAAACAATATCCGAAAGCATGCCTGCCGGAATCCAGCCAAGCGGATGACCGTGAGTTATGGCTGC
>NZ_FR886684.1:11990-26814 GCF_000436615.1 Blautia sp. CAG:237 | reverse complement strand
AAAGTAACGAGAATGCGACACGCAGTTATTCAAGGCATTTTCCTTCTATTTCAAGAAATTACTTATTACGTTTCTTTTCTTTTTTCCCATGTCAGTCTTTTTGAGGATAAAAAACTGTAGCAGACAACCTGCTGCTGTCAGTATAATTCCGAGGCCCAGAGTCACCGGTAAACTTGTCAGCCCCAGGGAACTGTATATCTCTTCATAATCTAAGGCGAATACACCCAGCATGAATCTGCCCCATGTTACTGCAAGCAGTGAACTCGGCAACACTGAAGAATACTCTTTTGCACGAAATGTGGCAACTGCTGCGATTATCGAAGCCAGAAGTGTTATCACAAACACTATCATGTTCCATCTGCTAAAGCCAGAATCTGACAATAAAATCATCAACAAAATATTAACATTCATCAGCAGAAATGTATTAATTACATCTCCCAGATTTCTTGCCTTTACATATATTATTACCAGTATAATCAAGATTATTACCGTAAGTACCGCTTCTATCCCGCCAGAACTCCCGCCATCGCCATCTTCATCCATCGAAAAGCTATACAAAAACCAAAAAATCGGCATCGGCAAAGATAAAAACCATATTAAGTAGTAAACCTTCTTCCAGTAAGAGCCTGCAGCCCAGCACAATATCATGGCTGCCAGCCCCAGAATCCCTAATACCATTTTTCCGCCTCCATTCTTTTTGATGCCTCAGTATAGCATTTTCTTTTTACATATTTGTTCTTTTTTATCTTCCGGTGCTGTACTTCACGATCAGCAGCTCCACACTCAGCACATCCTGCAGTCTGCCCGTCTTCACTGCTTCCTCCGAATCCACAAAATCCACTTCCGCCTGTTCAAGCTCCTCCGTACTGTACGCCCGTGCACAGGTCAGCAGATTCCGTGCCGCAAACGACGGCACACCAAGTCTTGATGCGATCTCACTCTGCGCCGCACCCTCTCCTGACATCTTCTTCGCCAGCGTCATCTGGCGGAACTGCTTTGACAGAAGGAACAGAATCCTCATCGGCGGCTCCCTGAGGGTCAGGAGGTCATTGTAGAGATCCAGCGCTTTCCTCTGGTTCTTCTCCGTAACTGCACGGACCATCTCAAAAATCTTATTCTCCGTCCGTGTCGTACATATCTCCTCAATATCCTCTGCCGTAACCACATCACGTCCCATCGTAAACATGATCAGCTTCTCCAGCTCATTCCGGATATTTCCCATGTCCGTCCCTGTCTTCGTCAGAAGAAACTCCATATCACGTGTCGTGATCTTTCGTCCCTCACGTCCGAGGATTCCTGCCGCCCATCTCATCAGAGTTTTTTCATCCTGTTTTGCGAACTCCACGATTCGCCCTTCAGCCTTGACTGCCTTGTACATACGGCTTCGTTTATCCACTTCTTCTTCCACAAAAACCATCCGCACATAATCCGGCAATGTCTTTATATAATCAGCAAGTTCATCACACTTGTTCTTAAAAAAACCAGAGTTTTCCACAAGAATCACCCTGTAATCCGCAAAAAAAGGCATCGTTTCACAGAGATCGATCATCTCCCTCACTTCGATTCCCTTTCCCTCATATTTGCTGAAATTCATTGTATCGTCATCCGGGTTCAGAGCTTTTATCAGTTTATCCTTGTACTGGATCTTCAGATAGGCTTCATCCCCGCACAAAAGATACACTCGCCTGAAATTCCCTGTCTTGATATCTTCCTGTAAATTTTTCACAAAAAAATCCTCCTGAAAATTGTCCCTGTTCTTTCCTCATAAACAGAAAAAATAAGATTCCCGTTCTCTTCTCTGCCATTACAACTCAGTTTTCCAGCCGGATACAGATCCATAGAACTGTTGAAACGATACAGCTGCAGCGCATGATTTTCTCTGATTCCTTTCGGCTCAATAACAATCGTATAAACAGTTTCCCCATTCGGCACAATTGGGTCAAATGTAAAATCAAGCTGAGTTTCTGCAATCTGCTGTGCACTCAGAAATGCTTCTGCCAGTTTCTTCCCTTCTTCATCCTGAATCAGCATCTGACACCCACCGTCCGGTACTGCACCATTTTTGAGATAGCCCTGTACCAGAATGTGATCAAACGCCGATGAAGCCACAAATGTCTGCGTAACCCTGTCACCAGAAACAATATCCTGAAGATTCTGTCCCACCCGGTAAATATTCCGGACAGAAAACTCTCTCCACTCCGTTTCTTCCACAAACAACGGTCTGTACAGCAAAATCGCCAGCATCACAGCCAGGATTGCAGTTACTGCTCCCCAGCCTCTTTTTCGGATCAAAACCGGCACAATATGTTCTGTTTCCAGTTCCCCATTCTGCAGCAAACGGCATCCATCTGCGGCAAGAAAAAGCAATATTCCCACCATTCCAATACTGTAACGGTTCTGTGCCTCCCACATCAGATAGAAAAGAATATTTCCAAGCAGCACAAGCCTCAATAGCATTCCTGTGCCCATCCTTCCACTTATCATAGATGCAGCCGTTCCTGCCAGCGTCAGAAACAGAATCATCACATAAAAAATCTGCGCCCAGTATAGAAACAGATCATTTTTTTCTCCACAAATATATTGAAAAGCTCTGGAATCTTTCAATGGATAAAGCCATTCCGAGGATAAAGCCATTCCGACTGAAACCCGCAGGAACCATCCTGCCAGACAGTCAGCATTTTTTCTCCCGCAAGAGAAATTGTACCTTTTACACCCAGATTTCTGATTCTTTTCCCTGCTTCCTGCAGATCTGCTTTTGTCTTTGCTTCTTCTCCGGGGATCCGGGCTGTAAATTCTACATCTTTCTTTTTGTAAGTTCCATCTCCTCCAACTCCCATCATTACAAAATGAGCCGGTGGAAATGCTTTATCGGAACTGTCAAAATCTGCATAATGATTTCGAAGCATGCCTGTCCCGGCCCAAGTCAGACCACATATCACCAGAAAAGGAATCAGACATGCAGCCAGTCTGCACCGATTCCAGCCTTTCACACAGACTGCCATGATCAGAAACGCAATCAGAAGGATTCCCTCTGTTATCCGGATTCTCATTCCGACCGCAGTAAAAATCCCCGTACATGCCGCATAGATTATCTGACTTCGTAAATTCACCGCTTTCCACGTCTTCCATCCGAAATAAATTCCCGCACTCAGAAACGGAAGCAGGCATACAGTTGTATAATGCCACGGAATCCATATATAAATAATCGGATCAAAAAGACTCAGAACCGCCACAAGAAATCCCCGATGGATATCCTCAGTTTCACATGCCAGTTTCCACATGAACAGCAGCGCAAGATCAATGCTTACTAGTCCCAGAAGATGAGAAGGCCAGTATAAACCGGATACTCCCAGTTTTCCCGCAGCTTTTAGAACCCAGTACAGCAAAATCGTAACCGGATGATTATGTGGATAACGCTGAAAATACGAATCATAAAAATCCGGTGAAATATGTCCATCCGTCTGCATATACCAGGCTTCATCCAGAACCAGAAGGTTATCATACCCTACCCAGTAACGCACATAATACAGATACAGGAACTGTAATACCAGAATCAGGAGGAAAACAATGGCAGTTGCCTTCATAAGTGTATGTTTTTTCCATGAGCGGCACCAGTCTGCCAATTTCACAAACAACAGCAGCAGAAATATACTTCCTGCCAGGATCAGTGGAAACACCGTTCTGTTTTTCAGTATGTTTTTTGCCTGGGGAATGGTACACAATGCATGAAAAAACACCCACCCAAGACACCCCAAAAGCAGGAATGATGTCAGATACAAAACCGTCTTTCGCATACGCTCCATGTCTTCCACCTCCTTCTGATTTATTTTCCTGTTTATCATACTACAAAACAGCTGTAGATTCTACGCTGTTTTTTCGTTACAAAAAGTTTTCATACGTATAGAATGCCCATCTGTATAAACCGTGATCGCCCCGTTTTTCATCGTATATTCCGTCCGGATCCCGTTCTCTTCAAGACGTGCCGTCGTTTCCGGTGACGGATGCCCATACGTATTGGATTCCGAGCAGGAGATCACCGCAAGTTCCGGCTTTATCTTATCCAGAAATTCCTGGCAGGTAGAATACCGTGACCCATGATGCCCTACTTTAAGAAAATTCACATCATCAAGTTTCGGAAGCAGCTTTTTCTCCGTCTCCGCTCCGATATCACCAGTAAAAAGCCCCCGGAATTTCCCGTACCGTAGTTCCATCACAATCCCTTCTTCATTTACATCCGTCCCCTTCGCACCTGTCTCTGGCGACAGGATTTCCAGAGAGCCATCCCCAAACCGCAGTTTCTGCCCCTGATGAAGCCTCAGCACAGAAATCCCGCACCTCTTCGCCTGCTCCTCCAGTTCATAATAGACCTCCTCCGGTGCCTTCCAGTCCGGGAGGAGCAGATTTTTTATACGCAGTGTTGTGAGATGTTTTTCCTTCAACGTCAGCAGTTCCTGTACGCCACTGATATGATCAAGGTCCGTATGTGAGATCAGCATGGCATCCACCACCGAAATCCCCTGATTTTTCAGATATGGAAGGATCTGATACGACGCAACCTTTTTCTTACTGCTGCTTCCACCATCCACCATGACCGTTTTGCCGCCCGGAAGCTGTATCACGATCCCGTCCCCCTGTCCGATATCCAGACAGGTGATCGAAATCAGATTTTTCTGTCGGAATCCCAGAATAAAAATGCTCACACAGACAACAGCAACACAAATTCCTCTCGACAGGACTCTCCACACACGGTACGCTCCTTTTTCCTTCAGGAACAAAGCGATCTGTATCCCGCCAAACAGAAGGACATAATACACCACGCACTGCCATATCTCCGGCGCGCCGCCGATCCATGTACAAAACGGAACGGCCCCTGCCAGCACGCAAAGTTTCTCGTAAAGCATCAGCAGGATTTTTCCCGGAATCAGACAGATCCCGGCAGCGGAAATACTCATAAATCCAACAGCCACACAACACAATCCGCAGATCAGCACCACACTTACCGTAGGAAGCACGGCCAGATTCAAAACGATTCCCAGAACTGATACCTCACCATACATCCGAAGAAGCACCGGCAGCGTTGTAAGCTGCACGGCAAAGGATGACAGAAGTGTTTTGACCCACGCACGCTCACTGCCCACCAGACGGTTCAGGGCAGGTGCCACGATTCCCAGACCTGTCACTGCCCCGAATGAAAGCAGGAAGCTGCTGCTGTACAGGTACGCCGGTGTATCGAGCAGCAAAAGTATCGCAGACACAGCCAGTGCAGTCAGGAAATCATAGCTTCTCCCCAGAATCCGCGCTCCGACTGCCAGCACAAACATGCAGACAGCGCGCATTGCGGACACACTGCTTCCTGTCAGCATCCCATACTGAAGGATCACACTCAGTGAAAGAAATCCTGCCCATCCATTGCCAAATGAAAGCTTCTTGAGTAACGAAAACAGTCCCATTCCGAGTACGCTGATGTGTAGTCCGGAAATAGCCAGGATATGCACCATCCCCGCCATCTGATACCGCAGCCTCACCTCCTCATCCAGACCGCTTTTTTCTCCCAGCAGCATCGCCTGGTAGATTCCCGCATCCTCTCCCGCTGTTTCCTGCAGGATTTCGCCGATTCGCCCCCGAAGTTCTGTCAGGAACTGTCCATACTTTGAATAATTCCTGCCTTTTTTCTGTACAATTCCATTTTTCAGGAAATAATAAATTCCCTGGCAGGCATAGTACTGCTGCGAATCAAATTCGCCTGGATTTCTGGGTGCAGAAACCCGCTCCAGCTCACCACCGACCTGGATAACCATACCTGTTTTCAAATTTTCTTTTGCATTTTTCTCCAAAAACACTCTTATATTTCTGATGGGAATTCGCTCTGACTGACAGAGCAGAAAGACTTGTTTAAGATAGACAGAAAGAGAATATTCCGTGTCCTGGCACCGCTGTACTTCCCCGCAGATCACAGCCGATGGATGTGACTCTATATATTCCCGGACCTCACGTGGCAGCGGATTCCCTCTTATAACAGGAATCCCTGCCAGGTCCAGAATACACAGACACAACATCAGGAACACGCACGCACAACACACTGGTCTTTTACGCATTCCCTGTCCTTTCTGTATAGAAATGCCTTATGATTCCTCGTCCTCATCCGGAATTACAAGGTCTTTGTTTTTTTCATAAAATTTGTAGAGCGGCAGATTCTTCTGGAAGTTTCCTCCACTGTTTCCTTCAATGGAAATCTGTACCTTATCCGCCTCACAGGAATCCACAATGGAATTCACCACCGAATAAACAGAAATATTTTCTGCCACATCCAATGCTGCATCCTGGAACTCACTGTTCAGGTCAAGATAACAGATTCTGTCTGCCGTAATCACATTGATCGCCATAGTATTCTCTGGAATCGTTGCATAATGTCCGTCCTCCAAAGGTCCCTTGGCAAGCTGTTCCAGAACAACACGCTCTTTTGGGAGCGTCCTTCTGTAACAAACATTTCTTGTTTCTTTCAGAAGTCTCTTGCCGCTCTTGTCTGCAAAATACAAGGTAAACGTATCGTATCGATAGTTGTCCTCATTTTTCTTTGATACTTCCACAAATGTACTGTCCGTCATATCCCCGATCTCCTGGTTTCTGGAGTCTTTAAGCGGCTGACCTGCCACTGTAAAACGGATCTTCGCAATATCCGGTATCTGCAGAAATGTCTGGACAATTCCATCTCTGGTAAGAACTTCCCTTACCTTGCTCATTTCTGAATATTCTTTGCTGAAATCTATGATCAGCAGATTATCCTGCAGATCATAAGAACTTACAGAAACATTTTCCGGAAGAAGACTGATTCCGTCTTCCAGTACTTCTCCGTTCCCTAATTTCTGTAACAGAGCTTTTACCATGTATTCTTTTGTTTCTTCTTTCGGCTCATAGGGTTCACTCTTGAGCGCAGTCTCATTTGTATTGAGATAATAAAAATTATATTTACTGTCTTCTTTCTTTGACTGTATGGTTTCTATGCTGCATCCTGCAAACAAGGTACAGACCATCAGCGCCAGAAGAAGCACTTTTGATATTCTCTTCATCCGGCACCTCCTACGGAATATATGACAGTGGGACACGAACGGAAAAAGTAGTTCCTTCCCCTTCTTTGCTGAATACCTTGATCACTCCATGATGCATGCCGATCGTACTTCTCGTGATCGCAAGGCCAAGTCCTGTTCCTCCGATCTCTCTGGAATGAGACTTATCCACCCTGTAAAATCTCTCAAAGATACGGCTCAGAGAATCCTCCGGAATACCCATTCCGGAATCGGCAACTGTCACATAGAAGAACTTGTGATCCGCATCCAGCGACACTCTTACCCATCCGTCGTCTACATTGTACTTGATCGCATTTTCTACCAGGTTACTGATCGCAGATGTAAATTTCAGCTCGTCCACATCTGCCTCCACCGGGCGGAAACTGTCAAGAATCAGATCGATGTTTCTCTTGTCCGCGATCGGACGCAGGCGCTTCAGGATATCCTCCAGCAGCTGGTTGATCGACATATGCTGGATCTGAAGATCTGCGTTTTTCTTATCCATCTTGACCAGCGTCAGAAGGTCAGTGATGATCCTGTTCTCACGGTCGATCTCCGCTGTGATGTCACGCATAAACTCCTGATACAGATCCTCCGGGACACCCTGCTGTCCTACCAGAGAATCTGCGAGGACTTTCATGGAAGTCATCGGAGTCTTGAGTTCATGAGAGACATTTGATACAAACTCCGATCGTGACTCATCCAGAACTTTCATTCTGGCAAGCATCTTGTTAAAGGCATCTGTGATAAGTTCTGTCTCTGTATAGTCCGGCACACTGATCTCGTCCTGCTGATAGCCATCTGTCAGGTCTTCAATTGCCTTGGTAACTCTCGCAAGCGGTTTTACCAGGACAGTCGACAGGATATACGCCAGAAACAGCGATAATACAATAATAATACAGATGATCAGGATTCCTTTCTGCTCCAGATCTCCTGCTATGGCAGCGATCTCACTTCCGGAAATATTCACCAGCATGGCTCCCTGAACCTGAGACACATCTGCACTTTTGACCGGAACTACCAGTTCGATCATCTGTCCGATCTTTTTAAACTCGTCAGAATCACCATTCTTAAAACAGCGTATCACCTTGGACGAAACAAGAGTTCTACCCTCTTCCACATGATAGGTATCTCTGACTATCTTGAAATCTCTGTCAACCACAAGGATTCTGCCGCCATAGACATTAGACAATAACTCCAGCTTGCTGTTGACAGCCTCGGAGCTGGAGTCATTGAGATAATTTTCCTTGATGATCTGGTCGCAGAGAATCGCGCATTCTGTGCGTACTGCACTCACACTTACTTCCACTGCCTGATTTTCGTAATAGTGTATCATCAGTTGTGTCACGATAATTCCCGGCACGATTCCCAGAATAATAAGGATAATAAAGATACGAAAACGCAGACTTTTAAAAAATTTTGTCTTTTTTTTCGTTACCATGGGTTATGCCTGGAAATAGTATCCTACGCCCCATTTGGTGTGTACATACTTCGGCTCACTGGGATTCGCCTCAATTTTTTCACGAAGACGGCGGATATGTACATCGACAGTACGGACATCACCCGGATATTCATATCCCCATACGATATTCAGAAGATTCTCACGGCTGTAAACCTTGTTCGGGTTGAATACCAGAAGTTCCAGCACATCAAATTCCTTCGCTGTCAGATTGATCTCTCTGTCTGCAATAAATACACGACGGCTCTCGCAGTCCAGCTTAAGGTCACCTGCCTGGATTGTCTTTGCTTTTTCTTTCTCTTCATGTTCAGAACGGGCACGACGCATAATGGCTTTGATACGTGCCTTGACCTCAAGGATGTTGAACGGTTTGGTGATATAATCATCTGCACCGTAGTCCAGTCCCAGGATCTTGTCCATGTCTTCGCCTTTGGCAGTAAGCATAACGATCGGCACATTGGAAAATTCCCGGATCTGCTGGCATACTTCCAGCCCGTCCATCTTCGGCAGCATCAGGTCCAGAAGGATAATGTCGTATTTATTCTCCTTCGCCTTCTCCACCGCTTCTTCTCCATCGTAAGCACAGTCCACTTCCATTCCGTCCTGTTCCAGATTAAAGCGGATTCCTTTTACGATCAGTTTTTCGTCATCTACTACTAAAACTTTTCTGCTCATTCCATTCTCCTTATTTTACTGCAATCTTATCCTTTATCATTGAAAAGGTACTTTCTTTGATTCCGGGGACCTGCATGATCTCCTCGATGCTGGAAAAACCTCCGTGTTCCTCCCTGTATGCAAGGATCGCCTGTGCCTTGGAATCTCCAATGCCTGACAGTGTCTTGAGCGTCTCGGCATCTGCTGTATTCAGATTGACAATTCCATCTTCTGTACCCATGCTTTCTCCCGTTCCTGTAGTCTCAGGTACCGCCGGAACAAAACTGCCCTCCTCTGCTTCCTGAACAGTCGGTACATAAACCTGCTGTCCGTCACTGAGTGGCTGTGCCTGATTGACAGAAATTCCGGAAGCCTCTTCCGTCATTCCTCCCGCTGCCTCGATCGCCTGAAAAACACGGCTGTCCGGATCCATCTCATAGACTCCCGGCTGATTCACAGCGCCACAGACATCCACAAAAATTTCCTGCGGTTCAGGTGTCACTGACGGAATTTCGTCAGTCATCTCTCTTTCCTCCTGCTCTGTTTCTTCTACAGTATCAGAAGTATCTTCCTGGCTTTCAAGCAATATCTCATCACTTCTCGCGCCACATCCCGCACAGAAAATCCCTGTAAAAAGCGCGATCGACAAAAGCACTGTACAGTATTTTCTTATTGATTTTGTGATAATACCGGTTCACTCCCTTCTATATTAAGGCAGTCTCCCCCCGGTATATACTTGACCATGTCTTATTTTACCCAATTCCCCTGTGTTTTACAATAGGAAACTTCTATTCTTCCAGGATTACCCTTATTTCTGCCATTTAAAGATCACGATCCCGGCGATCGCGATCAGCATTCCCAGGACTTTTCTCCACTCAAAAGGCTCTTTATCCACGCCAAAAAGCCCCATCAGTTCGATCAGATATGCAACGATCAGCTGCGAGATCACGATCAGCATGGCTGCTTTTGCAGGACCGAGTGCGCCCATGCTCTGGATCACGGTGATCGTGATAAATGCTCCGATCACGCCTCCAAGAAGTGTGTATTTATTCTCCACCTGCCATAACGCAGAAACGCTCTGCCGCCCTGTAAAAAGCCACGCGGCAACGCAGACTGCAAAAGCCGAGAGCTGCACCCAGCCCGTCGATACCCACAGGCTGCTCTGTTTCGTCACTTCCGTATTAAAAACTCCCTGAATACTCATCAATGCACCTGAGATCAGTGCTGCAAGAAATCCCCACATAGTAATATCCCTCCGCAATATGCAATGCAATAAAAAGAGACTGGTTTATCAATTCCAGTCTCTTTATCCTGTTTAATATCAGCATATACGGATCTCGGTATTTTTATACACTTTAATATCTGCTGTTATTTTTCACTGTTTCTGAACTCTTCGTCCTTTTTCTGTGCTCTTTTTTTCTTGATCCACTGAAATCCCTGATAGAGCAGCATTCCTACAATGTAGATAACAATGACTGCACCGAACATATACATCGTGGATCCTGTTGAATTTCCCATACAGCACCTCCTATTTCAGACGTTTTTTAGAAGACTGCGCAGTACTTTTGTTGAAAGCAGCCCCGCTGCATCCGCCGCAGCTTCCACAGTTGCCGCTGCATCCACTGCAGCCCATGTGTTTACCTTCTTTAGCATTTTTTACATTTTTGTAGATTATGTATGCACAATATCCAAGGATCAAAGCCATGATAATAATATTTGCCAGCATTTCACTCATCCTCTCTTTAAATACTGCCAGTCATATAAAGTGAAAACAGAGGCCGGACACATCAACTGCATCCAGCCCCTTTATTATTTCATAATTTCTTATGCCTGTACAGAACGTTTGGAATAAACTTTCTGATCTTTGTATGGATCTGGTCTGAACAGCAGGAACAGCATTGCGATAAGTACTACGAATCCTACTACAGTACCGATACCAAATGCTCCACCAGTTACGAAAGAACCGATCTGATAGAAGCAGAGGCAAACGATGTAAGCGAATACGTTCTGGAAGAGAATTGCGAACCAGAACCATTTCTTGTCGTTCATTTCTTTTGCCATTGTTGCGATAGCTGCAAGGCAAGGAGAATCAAGAAGGTTGAACATCAGGAAGGAGAAAGCTGCGATTCCTGTCGGGAACCAGCTTGCAACACCTGCTGCAACGTTTACTGCATCTTCTGTATCACCAGCTACGTTAGCCAGGACACCCATTGTAGATACGATAGCTTCTTTTGCTGTGAAACCGGAGATAGAAGCTGCTACCGGCTGCCACTCGCCAAATCCAAGTGGTGCGAAGATCGGAGCGATCACACCGCCGATTGCTGCCATAAGGCTGTCTGCGCTGTCTTCTACCATACCGAATCCACCATCTGTGAATCCAAATCCACCAAGGAACCACATTACTACACAAGCAAGGAACAGGATTGTACCAGCTTTGATGATGAAGCCTTTCAGTCTTTCCCATACGTGAAGGAGAACTGTCTTAGCCTGCGGAATATGATACTGCGGAAGCTCCATTACGAACGGAGCCGGTTTACCGGAGAACGGTTTTGTTTTCTTAAGAATGATCGCTGCTACAAGTACAGCTACGATTCCGATAAAGTACATCAGAGGAGCGATAAAGGAGCTCTCTGCATATCCTGCGGTCTCACCAGCAATTACACCACCCATAAGAGCGATAACCGGAAGTTTTGCACCACAAGGAATAAATGTTGCTGTCATGATAGTAAGACGTCTGTCATTATCCTGCTCGATGGTCTTGGAAGCCATGATTCCAGGGATACCGCATCCAGAAGAAATAAGGAGCGGAATGAAGCTCTTACCGGAAAGTCCGAAGTGACGGAATACACGGTCCATAACAAATGCGATACGTACCATGTAACCACAGTCTTCAAGGATGGACAGGAACAGGAACAGGATCGCCATCTGAGGAACGAATCCAAGTACTGCACCAAGACCACCGATGATACCGTCAACTACAAGTCCCATTACCATATCGCCAGCGCCGATGCTGCCGAGGATATTGCTTGCGAAGTCCTGAATAGCTACTACGAATACATCATTTGTCCAGTCTGTTACGAATGTACCAACTGTTGTTACAGATACATAATATACTAACCACATGATCGCGATGAAGATCGGGATACCAAGGATACGGTTGGTAACGATACGGTCGATCTTATCGGATACGGTAAGTTTGTCTTTACCTTTCTTAACAGTTGTGTTTACGATCTTCTGGATGAAAGTATATCTCTCATCTGTTACGATACTTTCCATATCATCGTCATGTTTCTTTTCGATTGCCTGACGTTTGCTGTCTACAGTAGACTGTGCAGAAGCGGAAAGTTTGATGGATTCCTTTACTTTCTCATCGTTTTCAAGGAATTTGATCGCATACCATCTCTTCTTGTCTTCTGTGATAGATTCCGGAAGAACATCCTTCACATCAGCGATAGCTGCTTCCATTTCTTTGGAGAAGACTTCTTTTGGAAGATCAGCGCTGCTCTTCTTTGCTGTTTTGATTGCTTCGTCGATCAGTTTGTCAAGACCTTCGCCCTTCAGTGCGGATGTCTCAACGATCGGGCAGTCAAGCAGCATGGAAAGACGCTTAACATCGATCTTGATTCCTCTTTTTTCAAGAAGGTCTGCCATGTTCAGCGCGATGACAACCGGAACACCGGTCTCAACAAGCTGAGTGGTCAGATACAGGTTACGCTCGATGTTTGTTGCATCGACAAGATCGATGATAACATCTGGGTTCTCTTTCAGGACATAGTCACGGCTGACTACTTCTTCCAGAGTGTATGGTGACATGGAATAGATACCAGGAAGGTCAGTTACGATAACATCCTCGCCTTTTCCTCTTTTGCCTTTTAATTTACCTTCTTTTTTCTCTACAGTAACTCCCGGCCAGTTTCCTACATACTGGTTAGCGCCCGTTAATGCGTTGAACATTGTTGTTTTACCACAGTTCGGGTTGCCGGCAAGTGCAATCTTAATTGCCATTTTTTCTTACCTCCTTAATCCCTCTTTGTTGCAGCCATAAGGCCGCTCAACAAAACTTTAATTCTTATGTACAGAACATGATTCATTGCTGGGAACAGCAATCCTTATTTTACCTGTACGCACTGAGCATCGTTCTTTCTTACGGATAACTCATAGCCTCTTACAGTGATCTCAACAGGATCTCCAAGCGGAGCGACTTTTCTGATGTAGATTTCGCTTCCTTTGGTGATTCCCATATCCATAATGCGTCGTTTGTAAGCGCCGTCTCCCTCAATCTTAGTTACAACAACGGTACTTCCGACTTTTGCCTCACCTAAAGTCATTGTTCTGTCTCCTTTCCTCTTGTTGATTTATTATATATACTTGACGCCCCTGACGAAGTGCTCCATTGCTTCGCAATTCCACACTTCTACAGACATTCGGAATCCGCTGATTTTCTTCGAAAATCGCTACTTCCTCATGTTTGGCGGGTTTCAAATTCATCCGCTAATGTATGCAAGCATACAACGTGGCTGCAATTTTAAACCCTGGGGCTGTCAGATCATAATATGCTTTGCCATATCTGAGTTGACTGCTACACGGGCATCTTTGACGTTAACGATTACATTGCCGCCGATCGCAGACACTACTGAAATCTCTGTACCTGTTACAAATCCAAGGTTTGCGAGAAATCTTCTTGTTTCTTCATTTCCACCGATCTTGAGAATTGTATTTACTTCGCCGATTCCGGCCATTGTAAGTGGCATCATGGTATCTACTCTTCTTTCTCTAATGATAATTTTTTTCGTTTAAAAAGACCGCAGTCACAGACCACTTCCTTTTTCTACTAAGTTAGTATATTCTAACGTTGGTAAGCTGTCAAGCACTTTTTTTCGTTCTATATAACCTGCATTCGTTAATCATAACCATAATTTGCATCATAAAACTTTTATTTGTTGCAAGTGACTCTTGTTTGTTATATACAATATTCGTTCGTTTTGCATAACTATTGTGCAAATTTGTATAAAAAAATTCCTGCCTTTCCGGGCAGGAGTCTCTGTTTGTGCCAAAATATGCAATTATAAAAAACATTGGATTTTTGCGGTTTTCTCTGCATTCATCTTGTTCCGGACGCGAAAATATGATATGATATCAATAATACAAAGCAATACGAGATTATGCAAACAAACGCATGATTTCTTTCAGCAGAATTGGGGTGTAAGAATGCATACAAACGAATCCGCCGAAAACTATCTGGAAACGATTCTTATCTTAAGCAAATCCCATCCGGTCGTTCGCTCCGTAGATGTTGCCTCTGAACTTGGATTCAAGAAATCCAGCGTCAGCGTTGCCATGAAGAAGCTTCGTGAGACCGATCAGATCACCGTATCACCTGAGGGATACCTTTACCTGACCGAATCAGGACGTGCAACCGCAGAGAAAATTTACGAGCGTCATCTCTTTCTTTCTGAGTGGCTTGAGAAACTGGGTGTTGACCCGGTTGTTGCAGCAAGTGATGCCTGCAAGATCGAGCACGTGATCAGTACCGAGAGCTTTGCCGCGATCAAGAAACACATTGATCTTAACAGTATGGAATAATATATTTCTATCAGATATCAGATTTGTACAGTAGTTTCAAAAGGCAGGAGCCTGGCAGTTACGC
>NZ_FR886684.1:0-11928 GCF_000436615.1 Blautia sp. CAG:237 | reverse complement strand
ATTTCATCGATATTTTCTTTTGTGATAACAAGCGGAGGTACAAGACGGAGTACGTCGCTTCCTGCTGAGATCACAAGAAGCCCGTTCTCAAGTGCCTTTGTCACAACACTTCCCACAGTCGCTCCTTCGATCACCAGTCCCTGCATGAAACCTTTTCCACGACGTGCTGCGACGATCGGGTATTTTTCCACAAGTGTGTCGAGTTTTTCCTCTAAATATGGGGTTAATTCCTGTACATGTGCCAGGATACCGGCCTGCTCAAAGATATCAAACACCTTGCTGACAGCTGCACATACAAACGGGTTTCCACCATAAGTTGTGCCATGATCTCCCGGTACGAGAGATGCTGCTGCAGCTTTTTCCCCGAGGACAAATGCCCCGACCGGGACACCGCAGCCAAGTGCTTTGGCACAGGTCATCACATCCGGTTTGACACCGTAGGACTGCCATGCGAAGTAATATCCGGTACGTCCCATACCGCACTGGATCTCGTCAAAGATCAGGATAATATCATTTTCGTCACAGAGTGCGCGAAGTCCCTCAAGGAATTCCTTCTGTGCCGGATAGATGCCGCCCTCTCCCTGTACGACCTCTGTGATGATCGCGCAGGTCTTGTCTGTGATCTGTGCTTTGACGCTCTCAAGATCATTGAAATCCGCAAATTTAACACCGCCGATCAGTGGTTCGAACGGCTCTCTGTAATGCTCTGTTCCTGTGACAGAAAGAGCTCCCATGCTTCTTCCGTGGAAAGAATGGTTCATTGCGATGATCTCATATTTCTGTGCTTCTTTGCCATATTTGGTATAGGCGTATTTACGTGCAGCTTTGAGTGCACCCTCGATTGCCTCTGTTCCACTGTTTGTGAAGAACGCTTTGGCAAGTCCGCTGGCTTTGACCAGTTTTTCTCCTGCTTCGCTCATCGGCTCATTGTAATAAAGATTGGAAATATGAGTCAGCTTGTCGATCTGTGCTTTTAAAGCCTCGTCATATCCCGGATAATGATATCCCAGTGCATTTACTGCGATCCCGGCAGCAAAGTCGAGATATTTTTTGCCCTCTGTATCATAGAGATAGCATCCTTCCCCATGGTCAAACATGACCGGGAAACGATTATATGTATGCAGAATACTTTCTTCTGCATGATTCATCTGTTCATTCATGCTCATTGTAATATTTCTCCCCGTCTTCTCTTAAAATAGCAGTACCGATACCTTTGTTTGTAAAAATCTCCAGAAGGAGGCTGTGCGGAATACGTCCGTCCAGGATATGTACTCTGTTTACGCCTTCCTCGATCGCATCGATGCAGTTCTGCAGTTTCGGAATCATTCCACCGCCTACATAACCGTCGCTGATCAGTTTTTCTGCTTCGTGTACATGTAACTCGGAGATCATAGAACTCGGATCATCTTTGTCCTTGTATACACCCTCAATATCAGAAAGGAATACAAGTTTTTCTGCATGGACAGCCTCTGCGATCGCACATGCTGCATCATCTGCATTGATATTATAAGAATCAAAGTTTGTGTCAAATCCGATCGGAAATACGATCGGAAGGAAGTCTTTTTCGAGAAGATCCTGCAGAACCTTCGGATTGACTTTCTCGATATCGCCTACATATCCGATATCTTCGCCCTTGGAAAGTTTCTTGTGGCACTGGAGAAGTCCACCGTCCTTGCCGCTGATACCAACAGCCTGTACACCGAGGGATTCCACCAGTGTAACCAGTTCTTTGTTGACTTTTGCGAGAACCATCTCTGCGATCTCCATAGTGTCTTTGTCTGTTACGCGGAGACCGTTTACAAAACGTGGTTCCATGCCGACTTTGTTGACCCAGCGGCTGATTTCCTTACCGCCTCCGTGAACGATGATCGGTTTGAAACCGATCAGTTTCAGAAGTACAACGTCCTTGATGACATTTGCTTTGAGTTCTTCGTCCAGCATGGCACTTCCGCCGTACTTTACTACTACGATCTTACGATTAAAACGCTGTATATAAGGAAGAGCCTCGATAAGAGTTTCTGCCTTGTCCAGATATTTCTGATTTACCATTTTTTCATTTCTCCTCGATTTTAAATTTTTTATGAACGATAATCCGCATTGATCTTGACATAATCATAGGTAAGGTCACATCCCCATGCGGTTGCGGTGCAGTCGCCCATCTTGATGTCTGCGATCGCAGTTACCGCTTCTTCGGAAAGGATCTTTGTCGCTTCTTCTTCGCTGTAATCTACAGCCACACCGTTTTCGATGATCTGGATCTTACCTGCCTTGCTCTCAAAGTAGAGGTCTACTTTTTCCGGATCAAACTGTGCACCTGAGTAGCCCATCGCACAGAGGATCCTTCCCCAGTTTGCATCATGTCCGTAGATCGCTGCTTTTGTAAGGGAGGAAGTAACAACGGATTTACTCAAAGTCACTGCCTGTTCCTTGCTCTCTGCACCGATGATCTTTACTTCAAACAGTGCAGTCGCACCCTCACCGTCGCCTGCGATCTTCTTGGCAAGTGTGGTGTTGATGTAATTCAGTGCCTCGCAGAATTTCTGATAGTCTTCGTTTTTCTCATTGATCTCCGGGTTCTCTGCCATTCCGTTTGCCAGCAGGAGAACAGTATCGTTTGTGGAGGTATCGCCGTCAACAGATACCATATTATAAGTATCTTTGACATCCTGGCTCAGAGCTTCCTGGAGAAGCTGCTTGGAAATGCATACGTCTGTTGTGACAAAACCAAGCATCGTGCACATGTTCGGATGGATCATTCCGGATCCCTTGCACATGCCGCCGATTGTAACTGTCTTGCCGCCGATCTCGATTTCTACGGCAACTTCTTTCTCTACGGTATCCGTTGTCATGATTGCTTTGGCTGCTTCGTTTCCGGCTTCCAGAGTTCCCTTGAGCTTCGGAGCCATTGCCTTGACACCGTCGGAAAGTTTCTCGATCGGAAGCTGCATGCCGATAACGCCCGTAGATGCGACCAGTACGCTGTTTTCATCTACATTCAGAGTCTCTGCTGCTGCTTTTGCTGTTGCCCGGCAGTAGCTGAATCCCTCTTCTCCTGTACACGCATTGGCGATACCGCTGTTGCAGACGATCACCTGTGCACTTGGATGTTTATAAACGATCTCCTGGTCCCATTTGACCGGAGCTGCCTTTACGATATTTGTGGTAAAAGTTCCTGCTGCCACGCATGGTTTCTCGCTGTAGACCATTGCCATGTCAGTTCTTCCCTGATATTTGATCCCTGCTGCTGTGGATGCCGCCTGGAATCCTTTTGCCGCTGTAACTCCACCTGTAATAACCTTCATAATCTATACTCCTCCTTGGTACAAAAATCTCCGTTTTTATTTACGGAAGCATTGGAATCTGATGAAGTCCTTCTGCCTCGTCGAATCCGAACATCAGGTTCATGTTCTGTACAGCCTGTCCTGCTGCACCTTTTACAAGGTTGTCGATCGCGCCCATCATGATAACACGTTTGGTCCTCGGGTCGATCTTGAAGTTGACATCTACATAGTTGCTGCCTTCGACGCATTTAGTCTGCGGGCATACGTCTTTGTCAAGGACACGGATGAATGTTTCATCTGCATAATATTTATCGTAAGCTGCTCTTACTTCTTCATAGGAAACTTCTTTCTTGAGAGAAGCGTATGCAGTTACCAGGATTCCTCTGTTCATCGGGATCAGGTGAGGTGTGAAGTTGATCATCACTTCCTGTCCGCATGCATAACCAAGCTGGTCCTCGATCTCCGGTGTATGGCGGTGAGTTGCTACGCCGTATGCTTTGATATTCTCATTTACTTCGCAGTAAAGGTTCGGAACTTTTGCTCCTCTTCCTGCTCCTGAAGTGCCGGATTTTGCATCGATGATGATAGTGTTCGGATCGATCAGGCCTTCTTTGAGAAGCGGGTAGATGGATAAAGTGGAACAGGTCGGATAGCATCCCGGGTTCGCAATCAGTCTTGCTTTCTTGATGTCCTCACGGTTGATCTCGCACAGTCCGTAAACTGCCTCGTCGATAAATTGCGGTGATTTGTGCTCGATGCCGTACCATTTCTCATATTTCTTTACATCTTTGATACGGAAATCTGCACTCAGGTCGATGACCTTTGCTTTGGAAAGGATCTCTTCATTAACAAGAGATGCACAAAGCCCCTGCGGTGTTGCGGTAAAGATCACATCTACTTCGTCTGCAAGTGCAGCCATATTGTCGTCCATGCACTTCGCATCTACCAGTTTAAAAAAGTTCTGGTATACATCTGCATATTTCTGATCGATATAGCTTCTTGAGCCGTACCATGCAACTTCTACTTCTTTATGTCCAAGGAGCAGTCTTGCCAGTTCATTTCCTGCATAACCGGTTGCTCCGATGATTCCTGCTTTGATCATTTCTCATTCCTCCTAGAATCACAAATTAGCAGTTACATAATGTGCAACTGCTTAAAACTGTTGTAATTATACATCTAACCTGCATAATATGCAATACAAAATTTTACCATTTTCGCATCCGCATTCCGCGATTTTATGTATTTTTATATGTTATTTCCTATTTAATGATGCATTTTTATGCAAAAATTTCTTTTATTTTTTTGCATATTGGTATTGCATATTTATAAAAATTGTTGTATATTAACTCTTGTCGAAACACGACAGGGCTTAAGATTCACTGCTTTATCATACAATCACACTAAAGCGCAGGAATCTTTACCTTTTATAATATCAAATATTCATGTATCTGCCAAGTGCAGGACATTAAATTTTCAGGAGGAATACATTATGAAAGAAAAAGTTGTACTTGCATACTCAGGTGGTCTTGATACCACAGCACTGATCCCGTGGCTGAAAGAAACATTTGATTACGAAGTTGTCTGCTGCTGTGTAAACTGCGGACAGGGAAACGAACTGGATGGTCTGGATGAGAGAGCGAAACTTTCCGGAGCTTCCAAATTATACATCGAAGACATCGTTGATGATTTCAGCGACAACTACATCATGCCATGCGTACAGGCAGGCGCTGTATACGAACACAAATATCTGCTCGGAACTTCCATGGCCCGTCCGGCGATCGCCAAGAAACTCGTTGAGATCGCACGTAAAGAAAACGCTGTTGCTATCTGCCACGGTGCTACCGGTAAAGGTAACGACCAGATCCGTTTCGAACTTGGTATCAAAGCACTTGCTCCGGACATCAAGATCATCGCTCCTTGGAGAATGACAGATGTATGGACCATGCAGTCCCGTGATGATGAGCTCGCATTCTGCCAGGCTCATGGAATCAACCTTCCATTCGATGCAAGCCACAGCTACAGCCGTGACCGTAACTTATGGCATATCAGCCATGAAGGACTTGAACTCGAAGATCCTTCCCAGGCTCCGAACTATGACGACATGCTCGTTTTAAGTGTAACTCCTGAAAAAGCACCAGATAAAGAAACAGAAGTAACCATGACATTTGAGGAAGGTGTTCCGAAGACTCTCAACGGCAAAGCAATGAAAGTTTCCGAGATCATCACAGAGCTCAACCGTCTTGGCGGCGAGAACGGTATCGGTATCGTTGATATCGTAGAAAACCGTGTTGTTGGTATGAAATCCCGTGGTGTATATGAGACTCCTGGCGGAACTATCCTGATGGCAGCTCATGAGCAGCTCGAGGAACTGATCCTTGACCGTGACACCATGGAAGCCAAGAAAAAGATCGGCAGCCAGTTCGCTCAGGTCGTATACGAAGGAAAATGGTTCACACCACTCCGTGAGGCACTCCAGGCATTCGTAGAGTCCACTCAGAAATATGTAACCGGTGAAGTTAAATTCAAACTTTACAAAGGAAACATCATCAAAGCTGGTACAACTTCTCCATACAGCCTGTACAACGAATCTCTTGCATCCTTCACAACAGGTGACATGTATGACCACCACGATGCAGACGGATTCATCACTCTGTTCGGTCTTCCGCTCAAAGTTCGTGCAATGAAATTACTGGAAGTTGAGAAGAACAAAAACAACAAATAATCATAGCTTTTATTTTCCGGCGGTCTGTTTTCAGACTGCCGGATTTTTTATACCAAATTTTATGCAATTTTTTTGTACAATATTATACATAGAAGTTTTCATTTTATATTTGACAGAAAACACTTCCTATTTTATAATAATTTCATAAACAATAGTGTAAAACTTATATAGGTCCATAATTGGTTGGACGTCTCTACCAACTACCGTAATAGTTGCCTATAAGTGTTACTGTTTACTTTGTTTACAGTAACTTTTCGGGCAAAATATCCGGTATTTTTTTTGCCCGGAAGGTTCCAGACCAAAAAGGAGGTAGCTTATATGAAACCAACCACTTTTGCCATCAGAGGAACGGTATGTTTCAGCACAGACTCACAGAACCTGACCTGCCTTGAGAATGCATTTATCGTCTGTCAGGACGGACGTACTGTCGGTGTTTTCCCGGAGCTTCCGGCTCAGTTTGAAGGAATTCCTGTTGAAGATGTGGGCGATCAGCTTATCATTCCGGGAATGAACGATCTCCACCTTCACGCTCCGCAGTATGCATTTCACGGCATGTATATGGATCTGGAACTGCTGGAATGGCTGAATCAGGTTACTTTCCCGGAGGAAGCCCGCTATGCAGATCTCAGTTACGCCGAGAAAGCCTATTCTATCTTTGCAGAGGATCTGTGCCAGAGTGCCACGACACGTGCTTCCATCTTTGCAACCCTGCATGTAGAGGCAACCGAACTTCTGATGGATCTCATGGAAAAAACAGGTCTCAAAACCTATATCGGAAAGGTCAATATGGACCGCAATGGAACCGCTGACCTTCAGGAAAAAAGCGCTGTTGTTTCTGCGGGAGATACTGTCCGCTGGCTCACTGACACTGCCGGAAAATATGAGAACGTCAAGCCGATTCTCACACCACGTTTCACCCCTTCCTGCACAGATGAGCTTATGAATGCGCTGGCAGAACTCCAGAGAACTTACCGTCTTCCGGTACAGTCCCATCTTTCCGAGAACCAGAGTGAAATTGCCTGGGTACACGAACTGTGCCCTAATACTTCTTTTTATGGAGAGGCATACGATCAGTTTGGTCTTTTTGGCAGTCCTGACTGCCCTGCGATCATGGCACACTGTGTCTACAGTTCAGATGCTGAGATCGCCCTTATGAAAAAGCGGGGAGTTTTTGTCGCCCACTGTCCTCAGTCCAACACGAATCTTTCTTCCGGCATCGCCCCTGTACGGCGTTATCTCGAAGAAGATCTTCACATCGGACTTGGCACGGATATTGCGGGTGGTCATTCCCTGTCCATGCTCCGCGCGATCGCTGATGCCATTCAGGTATCCAAGCTTCGATGGAGGCTTGTGGATGATTCCCTGAAGCCGCTTTCCCTGGAAGAAGCTTTCTATATGGCAACCATGGGCGGTGGAGCTTTCTTTGGAAAGGTCGGAACTTTTTTGGAAGACTATGAGTTTGATGCTCTGATCCTGGATGATCGGGGTCTCCGTCATCCTCAGCCACTGACGGCACGTGAAAGACTTGAGAGACTGATCTATCTTTCGGATGACAGATGCATCACCGGAAAATATGTTTCCGGAAACAAAATCTTTTAGTGCACAGGCTGTGCACCATACGAAGGGGGTACTTATATGAATCTCGACAAACTTTTCCACCTCAAAGAAAATCACACAGACGTCAAAACTGAGGTCATGGCAGGAATCACAACCTTTATGACAATGGCCTATATCCTGGCTGTCAACCCGAATATCCTGTCTGCATCCGGCATGGACCGCGGATCTGTCTTTACAGCAACCGCACTGTCCGCATTTATCGCAAGCTGTCTGATGGCACTTCTGTCCAACTATCCATTCGTTCTTGCTCCTGGAATGGGTCTGAACGCATACTTTACCTACACCGTAGTCCTTGGTATGGGATATTCCTGGCAGCAGGCACTTGCAGCAGTATTTGCAGAGGGTATCATCTTTATCCTGCTTTCCCTCACCAATGTTCGTGAAGCGATCTTCAACTCCATTCCGATGAACCTGAAACACGCCGTATCTGTAGGTATCGGCCTCTTTATCGCATTTATCGGACTCCAGAACGCCAAGATCGTTGTTGGAAATGACTCTACACTGGTAAGCATCTTTTCCTTCAAATCCTCTGTTGCAGAAGGAACTTTTTCCTCACAGGGCATCACTGTTCTCCTTGCGCTGATCGGTATCCTGGTTACAGCCATCCTTCTTGCCAAGGACGTTAAAGGCAGCATCCTCTGGGGCATCCTGATCACCTGGGTTCTCGGGATCATCTGTCAGCTTACACATCTGTATGTACCGAATGCTGACCTCGGATATTACAGCCTGCTTCCTGATTTTTCAAGCGGAATCTCTGTGCCAAGCATGGCTCCGACCTTTATGAAGATGGATTTTTCCATTGTATTTTCACTGGATTTTGTAGTCATCATGTTTGCATTCCTGTTTGTAGATATGTTTGATACTCTTGGAACCCTGATCGGTGTGGCTTCCAAAGCTGACATGCTCGATAAGGACGGCAAGCTTCCGAATATCAAAGGTGCCCTGCTCTCTGACGCTGTCGGAACAACTGTAGGTGCTATGTGCGGTACTTCCACTGTTACCACCTTTGTCGAAAGTGCCTCCGGTGTTGCAGAAGGCGGACGTACAGGACTCACCTCCATAGTAGCAGGTATCCTGTTTGCACTTTCTCTTCTGCTTTCCCCGATCTTCCTGGCAATTCCTTCCTTTGCGACAGCACCGGCTCTGATCGTCGTAGGTTACCTGATGCTGACCTCTGTCACCAAGATTGATTTCAGTGACATGACAGAAGCGATCCCGTGCTTTATCGCGATCATCGCAATGCCATTCATGTACAGTATTTCCGAAGGTATCTCCATGGGAGTTATCTCCTACGTAGTGATCAACCTGATCACCGGCAAAGCCAAAGAAAAGAAGATCAGTGCATTGATGTACGTTCTCGCCGTATTATTTGTACTGAAATATATCTTCATCTAAATAGTTATAATTATTCATAAGGGCTCTGCACATGCGGAGCTCTTATTTTTTTATTTTCACTCTTTATCAATGCATAGTTATGCAGTATACTAGTGATACCAGGGTTTCAAACGAATATGACTTTCATGCTTGCATGAAAGGGCATATCCATTTGAAACCCGCCAAATATGAGGAAGTAGTGATTTACGCAGTAAATCTACGGATTCCGAATATTTGCAGAATCGCGGAAGATGCAGAGCATCGGAGTGATTCGTAAGTATCTTACATTACGAGGAGAAATATTATGAAAAAAGAATCTGTTCCGGTCAGGAATTCGCTTTTGCTTTTGCTGACCGCCACCATCTGGGGTGTGGCTTTTGTCGCACAGAGCGTCAGCATGGACTATATTGGAGGCTTTACCTTCAATGCCGTTCGAAATATCATCGGTGCGATCGCACTGCTGCCTGTCATCTGGGGACTTGGTAAGACCAGATCTTCCAGTGAACAGACACCTTCTGACCGCAAAACTCTGATCACCGGCGGTATCTGCTGCGGTATCCTGCTCTGCCTTGCAAGCAACTTCCAGCAATTCGGTATCAAATACACCACCGTCGGCAAAGCCGGATTCATCACCGCCTGCTACATCATCATCGTTCCGGTCATCGGTATCTTCCTTAAGAAAAAATGCAGCCCGTTTATCTGGATCGCTGTAATCCTTTCCTTATGCGGTCTGTACCTTCTCTGCCTGACACCGGGCGAGGGATTTGCCATTGGCAAGGGAGAGCTGCTCGTGCTGATCTGTGCAGTACTTTTTTCCCTGCATATCCTGGTGATCGACCATTTCTCACCTCTGGTAGACGGCGTAAAAATGTCCTGCATCCAGTTCCTGGTCTGCGGTATCCTCTCCGGGCTCCCTGCCTTGCTCTTTGAAAGTCCGGATCTCGCAGGCATCCTTGCAGCCAAAGTTCCGATCCTCTATGCCGGAGTTATGTCCTGCGGAGTTGCCTACACCCTGCAGATCGTCGGTCAGAAAGGCATGAACCCGACTGTAGCCTCCCTGATCCTCAGCCTGGAATCCTGCATTTCCGTGCTCGCCGGCTGGCTGATCCTTGGACAAAACTTAAGCGGCCGTGAGATTTTTGGCTGTGTGCTGATGTTCGGTGCGATCATCCTTGCACAGCTCCCGCAGAAAAATCCTGCCGCATAAATAATCTCAACGTTATTTCCACGCAACAAAAAAGGTCATCACTTTCAGAAAACTCTGATCGTGATGACCTTCTGTATTTCGTTATTGTATTTCATATACTGTCAGATCTCGCCCTTGGCTGTCAGATGCTCCTTGATCTTCTCGAAGCTCTCGTCGCTGACATCATGCTCCATCTTGCAGGCATCTGCCCTTGCAACCTCCGGTGAAACACCAAGTCCCTCAAGCATCTTGGTCAAAACAGTATGTCTCTCATAAATCCTGTGTGCGATCTCTGAACCCTTGTCCATCAATGTGACTGTGCCATAACGGTCCATTGCGATATAACCGTCTTCTCTTAATAATTTCATTGCATGGCTTACGCTCGGTTTGGAAACTCCCAGCATAGATGCAATGTCAACAGAGCGCACCCCGCCGCCTTTTTTGGATAAAACCAGAATCGCTTCCAGATAATCCTCCGCTGATTCTCTAATCTGCATAAAAATACCTCCCATATGTTGTTTATAGTATCATAAAAATCGACATATTTCAACAGTTATGGGCGTTATCGCGGCGATTGTTTTTCTCAACTAACTGTGAGCATCTAGGGGAAAACTTTTTTATTTATCGTCACCGGTCAGGCGGAGGACATCGCGGATCTCATCTACTTTCATGTCAAGAATGATCGCAAGCTCATCAATGCTGAAAGCATTCTTATCATCTTCATCGTCATTCAGTTCGCGGACTACACTTTCAAGCTTCTCTACACGGGCTACCAGGCTGTCGTCTGCGAATTTTCTCTGGGTCTGTTCTTCCAGAACTGCGATGATCCCTTTACGGACTTCATTCATGAGCCATTTTTCATCTCTGACTTCGTTTCCGGCGCTTCCAAGCGCCTGGATCAGTGCCAGATTTGCCTCCTGGATCAGATCTGCAAGAAAAATCTCCTCTGCATTCATGTCTGCTGCCATCTTCGCTGTTTCTTTCATATAATAAGAAGTAAGGGACTGCAGCGCATCCTGATCTCCGTTTGCAAGTGCGGCAAAAGCCTGGGCAATATCTATGGAAAGTTCCGGAAGTTCTTCAAGATAATTCCTGAGGTAAGTTTCTTCTTCCGGGGTCAGCGGAATTTTCTTTCGTTCCGGCTCTTTGGTTTCCTCTGTGGCACTGTCTTCCATTCCTTCGATCTGGATTCCCTGGGAGGTTAAATATTTGAGTACTCCAAGGAGCTGTGTCTTGTCGAGTTCCATTCCTGCGAAGGTATCGCGGATCTGGATCGCGGTAAGGGAATTGCCATTTGCTTTGGCGATGGTCTGTATTTCTTTTAATTTGTTCTGAAATTCCTGTACGTTCATTTTAGGTCTCCTTCTATAAAATTAAGTATGGATTGTGTAAAAACATGGTTGATGTTTTGTTTTTTCTGAAATTATTTTTTGTTGTATCATTGTATCATATTTTATCATTTTCTTGTGATTTTTCCAACCAGAAGCGTATTTAACGTAATTTTTTTGCCCGGAAACCCGCATAAAATAAGGCTTTGCGGCATTTTTAAAATTTTTTTCAATTTTTTTCAAAAAAGTTGTTGACATTTGGATATGCCTAATATATAATATGTCTTGCGTTGAGCGACATAGCAAAAACGCAAACAACTAAATACCGTTAACGGGGTGTGGCTCAGCTTGGCTAGAGCGCCTGGTTTGGGACCAGGAGGCCGCAGGTTCGAATCCTGTCACCCCGATGCTGTAAACAAC